>NZ_JBRREC010000005.1:0-86843 GCF_056760015.1 Stenotrophomonas sp. STEN029
CCCGCCCCGGCGCCCGGCCGGCGGGGCGGCGGCCCCCCCCCCGCCCCGCCGCCCCCCCCCCCCCCCCCCCCCCCCCCCCCCCCCCCCCCCCCCCCCCCCCCCCCCCCCCCCCCCCCGGCTTTGTCCAGGACTTACTTAGGCAACGCGGTCCAGCAGCCACTGGGTCAGCAGGCCGACCGGGCGACCGGTGGCCATGCCGCGCTTGCCTTCATCGCTGGCGACGCCGGCGATGTCCAGGTGCGCCCAGCGCTGGCCTTCGGTGAAGCGCGACAGGAAGCAGCCGGCGGTGATGGCGCCAGCCCAGCGGCCGCCGATGTTGTAGACGTCGGCGAAGCTGGAATCCAGCATGCCCTGGTACTCGTCCCACAGCGGCAGGCGCCAGGCGCGGTCGAACACGTTCTCGCCGGCGGCGGTCAGTTCGTTGGCCAGGTCGTCGTGCTTGCTCATCAGGCCGGCGGTCTGGTGGCCCAGGGCCACCATGCAGGCGCCGGTCAGCGTGGCAACGTCGATCAGTGCGGCCGGCTCGAAGCGCTGCGCATAGGTGAGCGCGTCACACAGGATCAGACGGCCTTCGGCGTCGGTATTGCCCACTTCGATGGTCTTGCCCGACATCGAGGTGATCACGTCGGACGGACGGTAGGCGTTGCCGTCGATGGCGTTCTCCACTGCCGGGACGACCACCACCAGGTTCAACGGCAATTTGGCCTTGACCGTGGCGACGAAGGTGCCGATGACGTTGGCGCCACCGCACATGTCGTACTTCATTTCCTCGATGCCACCCTGGGTCTTCAGGTTGACGCCGCCGGTGTCGAAGGTGATGCCCTTGCCGACCAGCACGTAGGGCTTGGCGTCGCCTCCATTGCTCCACTTCAGCACCACCAGCTTCGGGCGGTTGGCCGAGCCACGGGCGACGGCCAACAGCGAGCCCATGCCCAGCGCTTCCATCTGCGCCTCGTCCAGGATCTCGGCTTCGGCACCGTCGTGCTCGGCGGCGAACTTGACCGAGGATTCAGCCAGATAGGCCGGGGTGCAGTAGTTCGGAGGCAGGTTGCCCAGCTCGCGGGCGTATTCCACGCCGGCGGCAATGGCCTGGCCCTGCAGCAGCGCGGTTTCGTCGCTGCTGGCGATGGCCAGCGACTCCAGGCCCGGGGCTTCCGGCTTCTTCTTGCCCAGGGTGGCGGTATAGCGGTAGCTGGCGTGGTTGGCGGTGATCACGGCCTGACGGACGTTCCAGGCGGCATCGCGACCAGCAACTTCCAGTTCGTTCAGGGTGAACAGCGCGCTGCGGGTATTGCCGCTCTTCAGGGCGCGGGCGGCGTCGCCGGCAGCCTTCAGGTACTGCACCACGCCGAACTTGGCCGGGTCGCCCAGGCCAACCACCAGCACGCGGGCGGCGCTGACGCCGGCCAGATCGTGCAGCAGGGTGGTGTTGCCGGTCTTGCCGCCAACATCGCCGCGCTCGACCAGGGCGGCCAGACGGCCGCCAGACGCTGCGTCCAGGGCCTGTGCGGCCGGGGTCAGCGACTTGTCAGAGAAGGCGCCAACAATGACGCAATCCACCTCGGCGGAGACCGGGGCGGCGTGGTTCAGGGTGAATTCCAGAGACATTGATCAGATTCCGTTGCCAAATCCGTACAATCGCAGGCTGTATACGCAAGGCCACCGAGGCCGGGCGTTCTGCGGACTAAACCGAGAGTTTAAACCACCGACCCTATGGCGAAGCTTGACCGCTACCTTCTGAGTGACTTCCTCCAGAGTTTTCTGGCCACTTTGACCGTACTTCTGGTAGTCAGCATGGGTGGTGTGCTGGTCGACATTCTCGGCCGTATCGCCGATGGCCGCATCCCGGCCGGCCTGATGCTGTCCCAGCTGGGCCTGCAATTCATCGTCTACCTGCCCATCATCCTGCCCCTCGCGCTGATGCTGGGGCTGGCCCTGTCGATCGCGCGGCTGTACCGCGATTCAGAAATGGCGGTGTTGACCGGTGTTGGCGTCGGTCCCAAGCGCCTGCTCAAGCCGATCCTGCTGTTGACGGTGCCGGTGGTGGCGCTGGTTGCGGGCTGCTCGCTGTGGTTGGGCCCCTGGGCCGACCGCAACGCGGAGCGGATGCTGCAGGAAGCCAGTCGCAGCATGGTTGTGGCCGGGCTGGAGCCGGGCCAGTTCACCCCGTTGGCTGGTGGCGGCATTGTCTACCTGTCGTCTTTGACGGGCGACGGCACCAAGATGGGCAAGGTGTTCATGCAGCGTCAGAAGGAAGGGCGTATCGACGTGGTATCGGCAAACAGTGGCGCGATGTTCTTCGAAGGCGAACGCCAGCGCTACCTGCGGCTGGAGGACGGCTACCGGGTCGAAGGCCCGGAGAGCGGAACCCTGGACTACCGGCTGATGCGCTATGCGCGCAATGAAGTTGCCTTGCCGGACCGCGAGGAAGTACGCGACCAGAATGACCCGGAAATGCTGACCACCGGCCAGTTGCTCGGCGATGACCGGCCGGAGGCCAAGGCGCAGTTGCACTGGCGCATCACCCCGCCGCTGCTGGCGCTGGCATTTGCCCTGCTGACCCTGCCGCTGGCGCGCAGCGCGCCGCGCCAGCAGCGTTATGGCCGCATCATGGTCGCGTTCCTCGCTTACACCGTGGGCGTGAGCCTGAGCATTCTTGGCCGCCAGTGGCTGGCCGCGGGCAAGCTGCCGGTCGATGCCGGCATGTGGTGGTTGACCCTGCCGTTGCTGTTGCTGGCCCTGTGGCTGTACTTCCGTGATGGGCGCTTGAGTCGCCGCCGTGCGGGAGCAAAGGCATGAGGTTGCTGCCGCGGATTCATGACGTCTATGTAGGCCGTACCGTGCTGCTCACGGTGCTGGTGGTGTGGATGGTGCTGCTGGGCCTGGACGCGATCATGGCCTTGTCCGGCGAGGCCGGGAAGATCGGCCAGGGCCATTACAGCTTCGGCCATGCCTTGGCGTGGGTGGCATATACCCTGCCGCGTCGTGCCTACACACTGTTTCCGATGGCTGCGGTGATTGGCGCGCTGATGGGCCTGGGCCAGCTGGCGGCGACCTCCGAGTTGACTGCGCTGCGGGCGATTGGCCTGTCGCGGCGGCGGATTGCGGTATCGGTGGCGATTGCGTTGTCGCTGCTGACCGCGTTGATGGTGGTCAATGGCGAAACCCTGGCGCCCTGGGCACAGGGCCGCGCCGATGCCTTGAAGGCCAGCGCCCGTTTCAATACCGATATGGCCACGGCCCGCTATTCGGGCCTGTGGGCGCGTGAAGGCGATACATTCCTCAATGCGTTGACCGGCGAAGAGCAGCTCAGCGCCGACGGTCAGTCGACCTTGCTGCTGCATGACGTGCGCCTGTACCAGCTGGGCGAAGACGGGCGCCTGTTGAGCCTGACCTATGCCAAGACCGCACGTCACGACAGCCAGGGCTGGGTGTTGGAAAGCGTGCGTCGCGATACCTTCGGCGAACGCTCGGTTGCGCGCCAGGAGCTGCCCAGCGAAAAGTGGGCCTCGCAGTTGGATGCCTCTGCGCTGGCTTCCGGCCTGGCCAAGCCGCGCAACCTCGGTGTTGGCGATCTCAAGACCAGCATCGATTACCGCAAGCGCAATGGCCTGGATGCGCGTGAGTACGAAGACACCTACTGGGGGCGCTGGTTCTACCCCTTGAATGTGCTGGCACTGTGCCTGGCCGCGGTGCCGTTTGCGTTTGGTTCGCTGCGCAGCGGCGGCATGGGCAAGCGCCTGTTCCTGGGCATGTTGTTCGCGCTGGGCTTCCTGCTGCTTCAGATGTTCTTCGGCCGCATGGCCGGCGCGCTGAAGTTTGATTACCGCATCGCCTATGCCTTGCCGCCGTTGCTGATGCTGGGCATCTCCGCCTGGCTGTCACGACGACGGGTTGGGTAGTGCGGGGTAGAGCCGAGCCATGCTCGGCTGAGGCTTTCCCGGTAACGCGTCTTGCCGAGCTGGGCGCGGCACTACATCTCGGCACTGAGGGTAAAGCCCCTGCCGAGCATGGCTCGGCACTACAGTTTCGTCAGCCTTGTGCCGCTCAGGCGGTCGTGCAGGGTCAGGCGCTCGCGGTCGAACAGCGCCCAGATGAAGCCGAAACCAGCCAATAGCAGCGACAGCGTGGCGAGTGCGTAGCGCTTCCACAGCTGCACCCTGCTGGGGGTTTGCCCGTCAGCGCTCTGCAGGCGCAGCCGCCACGGGCGCATGCCCAGGGTCTGCCCGCCGCGCTTCCAGCTCTCGGTGGCATAGAGGCCGGCAATCAACCAGCAGCTCAGCCATAGCAGCCATTGCAGTGCGCTGAAGGGATGGATGTTGTCGCGGCTGGCATGGCCGGCCAGGGTGTAGCCGACGGTGAACAAAGCCGACACCAGCATCCATAGCGCCAACACCGGCCACAGGTCGTAGAACAGCGCGGCCAGGCGGCGGAGCAGCAACGCGGAAGGGCGGGGCGTTTCGGCAAGGGCGGGTGTGCTCATGGGCCGAGCATACGTTCTGTGATGGCATGCGCGCATGGGCAGTCGTTCGTGCCGGGCTTATCCTTATGCCGATGTCCGCGTCCATGACTCCTGCCGAACGCCGCCAACTGGTGCAGCAACTGCCGCCATTGCGTGATGCCGATGACCGTTTGATCCAACGCTTTCTGGATGCGATCTGGGCCGAGAACGGCTTGGCCCGGGCTTCGCTGGAGAGTTATCGACGCGATCTTGAAGGTTTGTCGCGCTGGCGCGATGGCGCCAACGACGGCCTGGCTGGGATTGATCGTGCGGGCCTGTTTGATTATCTGGCCTGGCGCACCCGCCACGGCTGGACCGCGCGCAGCAATGCCCGCCTGCTATCGGTGCTGCGCGCCTTCTTCGCGCAGGCACTGAAGCGCGGGGAGCGCAGTGAAGACCCTGCGGCACTGCTGGAGTCGCCCAAGTTGCCACGCTCGCTGCCCAAGGCCTTGGCAGAGAGTCAGGTCGAGGCGCTGTTGGCTGCGCCAGATACGGAAAGCCCGGTCGGCCTGCGTGATCGCGCGATGCTGGAGCTGATGTACGCCGCTGGCCTGCGCGTCAGTGAGCTGGTCAACCTGCCGGCCAATGCGGTCAATCTGCGCCAGGGTGTGCTGCGGGTGACCGGCAAGGGCAGCAAGGAGCGGTTGGTGCCCTTGGGCGAGGAATCGCAGTACTGGCTGGAGCGCTATCTGGCCACGGCAAGACCACATCTCACGGGAGGCAAGCCGGTTGCGGCCACGTTGGCGGGGCAGGTGCCATTGTTTGTCGACATCGACCGTACCCCATTGAGCCGGCAGCAGTTCTGGGCCTTGGTGAAAGCCAGTGCGGCGGTGGCCGGTATCGACCCGGGCAAGATCAGCCCGCACGGACTGCGGCACAGCTTCGCCACCCATCTGCTCAACCACGGCGCCGACCTGCGCGCGCTGCAGATGCTGCTTGGCCACAGCTCCCTGTCCACTACCCAGATCTATACCCTGGTCGCCCGCGAACACCTGCAGAAGCTGCACCGCAAGCATCACCCGCGGGGGTGAAGTTGTAGGGTTTGTTTGAAAGCGGACAGCGAAGAGCCAACCCCTCCCCAGCCCTCCCCTACGCCTTCGGCGCAAGGGAGGGGGCAGAGGCATGGCCCTGCGCTTTTGGCGCAAGGGAGGGGGCAGAGGCTTACCCCTGCGTCAGGGGGCAAAGGGGTAGTGCCGAGCCATGCTCGGCAGGGGCTTTCCCAGCGAAGCCCGTAGGAGCGGCGTTAGCCGCGAAGCAGAGGGGGTGTCAGGTTGCGGTTGATGCCTGTGCTCAGGGATGGGTGGCTTCGCGGCTTACGCCGCTCCTAAAAGCCGGGGCCGCTCCCACGCCGATTCGGGCGGTGTGCGAGAATCCGGCTGTTCTCTTTCGATGGGTCGTCATGTTCCGATTTGCCATTGCCGCGCTATTCGGCGCGCTCAGCCTTACTGCCTGCGCGCAACAGCCCGCAGCTCCCAAAGCCGCTGCCAGTGCCGCTGCCTCCCCGGCCGATGCCGCAGTCGAAAAGCAGGTGCGCGACGCGCTCAAGGAGCTGGATCCCAACCTCAAGCCGGAGTACATCGGCGCGGCACCGTTTGCGGGTTTTCGTGAGGTGCTGGTGTCCGGGCAGGTGCTGTACGTGACCGATGACGGCCGTTATCTGCTGCAGGGCACGCCCTACGACATCGAGAAGAAGGGCCAGGCCACCAGCCCCGGCCTGCTGGCTTACCGTCGCAATCTGCTGCAGACGCTGCCGCATGCGGACCGCATCGTGTTTGCACCGCCAAATGCCAAGCACACCATCAGCGTGTTCACGGATATCGAGTGCGGCTACTGCCGCAAGCTGCACCAGGATATCGCCGAGTTGAACCGCAACGGCATCGCCGTCGAATACCTCGCGTTCCCGCGCATGGGCCTGGCCAGCAAGGACGCCACCGACATGATCTCGGTCTGGTGTGCCAGTGACCGCAAGGCCGCGTTGACTGCTGCCAAGTCCGGCCAGCCGGTACCGTCCAGGAATTGCACCAACCCGGTGGCCATGCAGTACAACCTTGGCCAGCAGCTGGGTATCAACGGTACCCCGGCGATCTTTGCCGCCGATGGCAGCCAGCTTGGTGGCTACCTGCCGCCGGCACAGCTCAAGGCCACGCTGGATCGCCTGGAAGGTGGCGGTAGCCGCTGATAGCCATGCGCGACAAGGCTTGAACAGACAACGCCCCTTCCGGTAACGCGAGCGGCGTTGTGGTTTTGGCAGTTGCTTACTTCAGGCCGTTGCTGATGCTGTTGACCAAGGTGCCCTGGGTGTCGTCACCGCTGAACTCCCAGAAGAACGCGCCGCCCAGCCCCTGGGCTTTGACGTAGGTCATCTTGCGGCCGAGCATTTCCGGCGTGTCGACGCTCCAGAAGGTGTTGCCGTCATACAGCCACGTCGCCTGCGCAATCGGGTCGGTATGCACCGGCCAACCGAGGTTCTTCAGCACCTTCCAGTCCTCGATGCCGGCCTCGAACCTGCCGCTTGCCGGCCGCCCGCTCTGGTACAGGCCGTTGTTGGTTCGTGCCACGCCCGTCCAGCCGCGGCCATAGAAGCCGACGCCGATATTCAGCTTGGCGGCCGGGACGCCGCGTTGCAGGTAGGCCTCGATGGCGTCGTTGCTGTTGTACAGGGCAGCGTCGCCGGTTGAAGGATCTGCCGGGGAGTGGAACAGGGCGGTGTGGTGATTGGTGGTGCCGGCCCAGGCGCCATGGAAGTCGTAGGTCATCACATTGATGAAATCCAGGTGGCGGTGATAGGCGGCCGGGTCGGTCGGGCGGATCTTGTCGATGCCTGCACCCACGGCCACGGTCAGCAGCAGGCCGGGACGCACGGCATCCAGCTGGCGGCGGAATTCGGCCAGCAGGGCGGTGAAGTTGTCGCGGTCGGCGGGTGTGCCGCAGCCCAGGCCGCAGGCGGCCGGGTACTCCCAGTCGATGTCGATGCCATCGAACACGCCTGCAGCTACTCCTTTGCCACCGGCATGGTCGGTGAACGGCAGATTGCCCTTGATGTAGGCGTCAATGCAGGAGGCGACAAAGGCCTGGCGGTTCTCCGGGCGTGCGGCACTGGAGAAACCACGTGACCAGGTCCAGCCGCCGAGCGAGATCAGCGTCTTGAGCTGTGGGTACTTGGCCTTGAGCTGCTTGAGCTGGTTCCAGTTGCCGCGCAGCGGCTGGTTCCATTGGTCGGCGACACCGCTGACGCTTTCGCTGGCGCCAAAGCTGCGGGTGTAATCGGCATAGGCGTCGCCGCCCGCGCCGCTGGCCGGATCGGCGGCCTGGGTGATGCCAACCTCGCAGCGGTTGTTGCGGACGTTGCCGAAGGCATAGTTGATATGGGTCAGGTGCGCCGCCGAACCGCTGCTGTCGATGTTCTTGACGCGGTAGTTGCGGCCGTAGATGCCCCATTGGGTGAAGTAGCCGATCACCCGCTTGCCGCCGGCGCCTGGAGTGCCGGGCCCGCCTGGTTTTCCTGGTTCGTTGCCGCCGCCGTCCTCGGCCAAGGTACTGGCGCTGACAATGGCGCTGAGCGCGGAGGCGTTGCCGGCCTTGTCGCGGGCACGCACGGCATAGCGATAGGTGGTGGCCGGGGTCAGCGCGGTGTCGGCATGCTGGCTGCTGACAGTCGAAGCGACCTGCGTGCCGTCCCGGTACAGGTCATAGGCGGCGATGCCGCTGCCACCGGGGTTGTCGCTGGCAGCATTCCAGCGCAACGCAATGCTGGTCGGGGTGCTCGCTTCTACGCGGAGCCCGTCCGGGATCGAGGGTGCGGTGCTGTCCTTGTCCGGAGCGGTGACCGTCACGTTGACCGTGGCCGAGGTGGTACTGGCACCGCGGTCATCGGTGGCGATGGCGCTGAGCAGATGGTTGCCGACAGTGGCGTTGTGCCATGCAAGGAGGTAAGGAGCGCTGCCGACGCTGCCCATGGATTGGCCGTTGCGGAAGAACTCGACCCTGCGGATGCTGCCGTCGCTGTCTGTCGCCACTGCGCTGAAGGTGATGCTGCTGCCGGCGTTGAAGGTGCTGCCTGCACTGGGCGCGGTCAGACGGACCTGCGGCGGCTGGTTGGCTGCTGGTGCGCCGTCATCACAGCGGCCCAGATTGTCGTAGTAGCGGCGGCCTGCGGGGTGGTCCGGTGGTGCGTTCCAGATGGTCTGGCGTGCCTGGTACAGCGTGCCGCTTTTCTGCAACTGGTTGCCGGGCTGGTAGATCGTGGTTCCCAGCCAGGGCTTCACCCCTGCACAGTTGGCGGCCTGGGCTGCCGGTACGACGCTGCCGGCCGCAAACACCAGGGCCAGGGCCCGGCCCAGCCGCGGCCTGCGGGCGAGCTGGCAGGTATATCGGGGCCGGAAAGGGCCTGTGGGATGGTCCGTCATGGTGGGTCTCCTTCTTTGGTGGGGCGATGGTTGTGCGTTGTTCCGGGGCACGCCTTCGGCGGGGCGGGCGCGGCTGCGCCCGGCCTTGGGACGAGGAAAATGCTTGCTGGGCCCGGATCTGGGCCGTTGCACCAGCACGCAGGTGCCGGTCGAATGAGGATAACGTTGTCAAAAAAGGCGGCACGGTTTGGCCTGCGCAGCTGACTGTCGGTGTGAACCGCGTCATCCCTGAGGACTTCCGGTAGTCGGGCTGCTGAGGCTTGGGGCGGCCGAGTCCGGTACAATCGCGGGCCGATTCCCACCATGGTCTCCCGGACATGATCGTCCTCGAGGGCGCAGCTGCCCTTTCGCCGTTCCGCCGCGAACGTCTTGAATCCCGCCTGCAGTCCATTGCCGCCGATCTGCGCATCACCGGTGCCTGGCACGTCTATTTCACCCAGGCTGCCGATGCCGGCGCGGTCGACCAGACCACGCTGGGCCGCATCCTGCAGGGTCAGCCACAGGCTGCAGAGCGCGCCGATGGCGCAATCTCGCGCTATGTGGTGCCGCGCCTGGGCACGCTGTCGCCGTGGTCGAGCAAGGCCACCGAGCTGGTACGCGGCGCCGGTCTACCAATCCAGCGCGTTGAACGCGGTACCCGCATCGACCTGAGCGGCTGGCCGTCCGATCCGGCGCAACAGGCTGCACTGGCCAAGTTGCTGCACGATCCGATGACCCAGTCCCTGCTGGAAGACATCGACCAGGCCCAGGCGCTGTTCGCAAACGTCGGCCGCGGCACTCTGGAGCGCATCGCCCTGGACGATCTGGAAGGCGCCAACAAGCGCCTCGGCCTGGCCCTGGCCGATGACGAGATCGACTATCTGCGTCAGCGTTACAGTGAGCTTGGCCGGGATCCGTCCGACGTCGAGCTGATGATGTTCGCGCAGGCCAATTCCGAGCATTGCCGGCACAAGATCTTCAATGCCAGCTGGACCATCGATGGCAACGAGCAGGACCGCTCGCTGTTCAAGATGATCAAGAACACCCACCAGCAGACCCCGCAGCACACGCTCAGCGCGTACAGCGACAACGCCGCGGTGATCGAAGGTGAACCGGCCGCGCGCTATCGCCCGGACCCGGCCACCGGCAAGTACCGCAGCGAAGCGGTGGTGCCCAGCGCGTTCCAGATCAAGGTGGAAACGCATAACCACCCGACCGCGATCGCGCCGTTCCCGGGTGCCGCGACCGGCGCCGGTGGCGAGATCCGCGACGAGGGTGCCACCGGTCGCGGCGGCAAGCCCAAGGCTGGCCTGACCGGCTTCTCGGTCTCGCACCTGCGCATCCCGACCCTGCCGCAGCCGTGGGAAGCGCCGCGCGCGCTGAACCCGCGCATGGCGCCGGCCTTGGACATCATGCTCGACGGCCCGCTCGGCGGCGCCGCGTTCAACAACGAATTCGGTCGCCCGAACCTGCTCGGTTACTTCCGCAGTTTCGAACTGCCGGAAGACGGCATCACCCGTGCCTACGACAAGCCGATCATGCTGGCTGGCGGCCTGGGTGCGATTGATCGCGTGCAGGTCGACAAGCTGCAGCTGCAGGCGGGCGACGCGGTGATCGTGCTCGGTGGCCCGGCCATGTTGATCGGCCTGGGCGGCGGTGCGGCCTCGTCGGTGGCCTCGGGCGAGAGCGCCGAAGACCTCGACTTCGCCAGCGTGCAGCGCGACAACCCGGAAATGGAACGCCGCTGCCAGGAAGTGATCGATCGTTGCGTGGCCATGGGCACGAACAACCCGATCAAGTTCTTCCACGACGTCGGCGCCGGTGGCCTGTCCAACGCCATTCCTGAACTGCTGCACGACTCCAACGTCGGTGGCGTGATCGACCTGGGCAAGGTGCCCACCGACGATCCCTCGCTGTCGCCGCTGGAGCTGTGGTGCAACGAGTCGCAGGAACGTTATGTACTCGGCGTGGCGCAGGAGCGCCTGGCCGAATTCGCAGCCATCTGCGCGCGCGAACGCTGCCCGTTCGCCGCCGTCGGCGTTGCAACGGCGGAGGAGCACCTGGTCGTTGCCTATGGCGCGACCCCGGGCAACACCCCGGCCGATGCACCGATCGACCTGCCGATGGACGTGCTGTTCGGCAAGGCACCGAAGATGCACCGCGACACCGTGCATCCGCCGGCACCGCGCTGGCCGTCGCTGAAGACCGCCGGCATCGACCTGCATGACGCCGGTCTGCGTGTGCTTGCACACCCGACCGTCGCTTCGAAGAGCTTCCTGGTCACCATCGGTGACCGCAGCGTGGGTGGTCTGACCGCGCGCGAGCAGATGATCGGCCCGTGGCAGCTGCCGATGGCGGATGTTGCAATCACCCTGGCTGGGTTTGACACCTACGCCGGCGAAGCGATGTCGCTGGGCGAGCGTACGCCGCTGGCACTGTTGAACGCCGCTGCATCGGCACGCATGGCGGTGGGTGAAGCCATCACCAACCTGTGTGCCGCACCGGTGACCGCGCTGGATACGGTCAAGCTGTCGGCCAACTGGATGGCCGCCTGCGGCCACAACGGCGAAGACGCGCTGCTGTACGACGCCGTCAAGGCCGTCGGCATGGAGCTGTGCCCGCAGCTGGATATCAGCATCCCGGTGGGCAAGGACTCGCTGTCGATGCAGGCGCAGTGGCAGGCCGATGGCCAGGCCGAGAAGTCGGTGTCGCCGGTGTCGCTGGTGATCACTGCGTTCGCCCCGGTCAGCGATGCCCGCCAGCAGCTCACCCCGTTGCTCGACCGCGAAACCGAAAGCGAGTTGTGGTTGATTGGCCTGGGCGCTGGCAAGCAGCGTCTGGGCGGTTCGATTCTGGCGCAGACCCAGGCCGATCACAGCGCGCTGCCGGCATTCGCCGGTGATGTGCCGGATCTGGACGACCCGCAGCGCCTGCGCGCGTTCTTTGAACTCATCTGCGATGCACGTGAGTCGGGCCTGTTGCTGGCCTACCACGACCGCAGTGACGGCGGCGCGTTCGCCGCACTGTGCGAAATGGCATTCGCCTCGCGCATGGGCCTGGACATCGTGCTCGATGCCTGGGGCGATGATCCGTTCCGCAGCCTGTTCAACGAAGAACTGGGTGCCGTGGTGCAGATCGCCAAGGAAGACCGCGCTGCGTTCGCCGACCTGGTCGAACGCCACGCGCTGACCGAATGCGCACAGCGCATCGCTCGCCCGACCACCGCACCGGTGGTGCGCGTGCAGCTGGCCGGCGACAGCGTGGTGGAATGGCGCTGGGAAGAATTGTTCGATGCCTGGTGGTCGGTGACCCACGCCATGCAGAAGCTGCGTGACAACCCGGATGCGGCTGACCAGGAGCGTGCGATTGCACGCAACTTCAACGCGCCGGGCTTGAAGCCGAAGCTGGCATTTGATCCGGCCGACGACGTCGCTGCACCGTTCATCGCCAGCGGCGCACGGCCGAAGGTGGCGATCCTGCGCGAGCAGGGCGTCAATGGCCAGATCGAAATGGCCAATATCTTCGAGCGCGTTGGTTTCGACGCCTACGACGTGCACATGAGCGACCTGATCGAAGGCCGCGTGCAGCTGAGCGACTTCCGCGGCATCGCTGCCTGCGGCGGTTTCAGCTACGGCGACGTGCTGGGTGCAGGCCGCGGCTGGGCAACTTCCATCCTCGAACGTCCGGCACTGCGTGAGGCCTTCGCGGCCTTCTTCGCCCGCCCGGATACCTTCGCGCTGGGCGTGTGCAACGGTTGCCAGATGATGAGCCAGCTCAAGGACATCATCCCCGGTGCCGAGCATTGGCCGAAGTTCCTGCGCAATGCCGGCGAGCAGTTCGAAGCACGCACCGCCTTGCTGGAAGTCGTCGAGTCGCCGTCGATCCTGTTGCGTGGCATGGCCGGCTCGCGCCTGCCGGTGGCCGTGGCACACGGCGAAGGCCGTGCCGAGTTCGACAGCGCGGTGGACCAGGCAGCAGCCAGCATCGCGCTGCGTTACGTCGATGGTGATGGCCGCGTGGCCACCCAGTACCCGCTGAATCCGAACGGTTCGCCGGACGGCATCACCGGCCTGACCACCAGCGATGGCCGCGTCACCATCCTGATGCCGCACCCGGAACGCACCCCGCGCACGGTCAACCTGAGCTGGGCGCCGAGCAGCTGGGGCGAAGATTCGCCGTGGCTGCGGATGTTCCGCAACGCACGGGTATGGTGCGGCTGAACAGGCAGGAACGCCGATAGGTAGTTTCTGTGCGTAGGAAGTCAAAGAAGCCCGCAGGTCACAGCCTGCGGGCTTTTTCCGTTCTCGGATGTCGTTTTGTGCGTGGATACATGCAGCGCTGATGAGGGCCGAACTGCAGGTTCACCGGGGGGGCGTGGATTGTCTGTGTTCGGGGCAGAGCAGTTTTGCTCCCGGTGAATGGTCAATTCGTTCTCGGCTGACCAGACGGTCGGGAGTTGAATGCCGCCTGTGTCAGTGAAGGGTGCCAGCAACTTGACGCTTCGGGAGCCTTGCCAGTCCTTTTTCGCGCCCAGAGATGGACTTGTTGGCGCAACTTGCCTTGCTGCAATGCAACTGTCCACCGTTCTTTAAGGAAGATGAATCCTTTGCTCCAGAGGAATCGACGGGAGTCGGGAAACGATTGCAGTCCAATGGTTTCGGTTCCCACGGCGGTCCCTTCATCGAGTGGGATGGATGTCCATGTCTGACTGCTTTCTCGGGACTAGGAGACTGTTTCAAAAGTAAATTTTCGAAAATCTCACCAAATTGAGAGATCTGAGAGATTCATCTCAAAAACTGAGATTTGAGCCAAAAGTTTGACGAATCATGAATCGTCGATTAAGACTCCATCCATCCCGTAGTCGCCCGACAGGTATGGAACCAGGGGGGTAGACCACGACAGGCGTGAGCCTCACGTGCCCAGCAGCAGCGGGACCGGGACCACAACACCACAGGGGGATCGTTGGGCACGCCAGTCCAGCGATGGGGTTTTCTGCAAGCGAAAAAACCCGTCCACTTGAGGAGCAGCAGCGATGAACCGGATCTACCGCAAGGTATGGAACAAGGCATTGGGGCAGTTGGTGGTGGCGTCGGAGTTGGCATCGTCCAGCTCGGCCGGTGTGGTCATGGATGAGCGGCATAGCGCCGGGATACGCCTGCAAGCCTTGTCGGTTGCCGTTGCGTTGGGTCTGGGAGCAAGTGCCTGGGTAACAGCGGCGCAGGCACAGTCGGTGGAAGTGGGCGGTAACGCGCAGTGCATGGTGCTTGGCAGCGCAACCCTGGTGGATTGCGCCATCGCCAACAGCGCCGATGCATCGGGCGCGAACGCGGTGGCCATTGGTGCTGGCACGGTGGCTTCGGCTGCAGGCAGCGTGGCATTGGGGGCTGGCTCCATTGCTGATCGCGCCAACACGGTATCGGTCGGCTCGGCTGGCAACGAACGACAGGTCAGCAACGTCGCTGCCGGTACTGTCGGAACCGATGCGGTGAACCTCGATCAACTCAATGCGGCCGCAGACGGCGCACTGTTGGCGGGTCGCTATTTCAAGGCCAATGGTGCAGCTGATGGCAGCGATGATGCGGTGGCCAGCGGCGAAGGTGCGATGGCTGCAGGTGTCGGCTCGCTGGCAAGCGGCGTGGAAAGCACCGCGGTAGGCAGCTATAACGTGGCTGCAGGCGACTATTCCAGCGCGGTGGGGTATGTAAATACCGCCAACGGTGAGAACAGTTCGGCAGTCGGCAATTTCAATCAGGTTGATGGTGCCAACAGCAGCGCTTTCGGTGCCGGAAATCTTGTCGATGGTGACAATGCGATTGCCCTGGGCAGCAACAGCATCGCCAGTGGTGATGGCAGCGTGGTGATCGGCGATGGCGCCTACGCGGCTGCCGATGACTCCACTGCGGTCGGCTCCGGCAGTCTTGCCAGCGAGCTGGGCAGCACTGCCGTCGGCAGCGGTGCAGAAGCGACAGGTGCCTATGCAAGCGCGCAGGGCAGCCAGGCGCTTGCTTCCGGGCAGCAGGCAACGGCTAGTGGCTTCCGCGCCGATGCCAGCGGTCGCGGCACCACTGCGCTGGGCGCCTACAGCTCCGCCTCCGGTGACCTTGCTTCGGCAGTGGGTTATGGCGCTGATGCCAGTGGCGACTATGGCGTTGCGATGGGCCTGGGTGCTTCCGCCTCGGCCACCAGCACCACGGCGGTGGGTGAATCGGCGATTGCGTCGGGCGAGGAGTCGACTGCGGTGGGTGGTACCACCTTCGGTGGGTTCATCAGCACCGAAGCATCGGGTACCGGTGCGTCGGCGTTCGGCAATGGTGCGTGGGCGATCGGTGAGTACGCCACCGCGATAGGTTTCAACAGCTGGGCCGATGCGGACGATTCCACCGCGCTTGGCCAGAGCGCCACCGCGGCGGCCGCCAACAGTGTCGCCATCGGTGCGAACTCCTGGGCCGATCGCGAGAACAGCGTGTCGGTGGGTGATGTTGGCAGCGAACGCCAGATCACCAATGTCGCTGCCGGTACTGAAGGCACCGACGCGGTGAACAAGTCGCAGCTCGACGAAGTGGCGGCAGTTGCCGAAAACACCAGCAAGTACTTCAAGGCGACCGGCAGTGCCGACAGCGATGCCGGTGCCTATGCGGAGGGCGATAGTGCCATCGCAGCCGGCGAGGCTGCCAATGCGATCGGCAACGGTGCATCGGCTTACGGCACCGGCGCAAATGCCTTGGCTGACAACAGTGTTGCGGTCGGCACCAATGCACTGGCAACCGGTTCCGGCAGCATCGCGCTGGGCCAGAATGCAAACGCCGAGAACGGCGACAGCATTGCCATTGGTACTGATGCCTCGGTCAGCGAAGGTGCCTTCATGGCCATCGGCGCTGGTGCCAACGCGCAGGGCCTGTTCTCCGCCGCCATGGGTACCGATGCGCAGGCTGCAGGCTTTGCTGCTACCGCAATCGGCACATCGGCCTGGGCAACCGGTCGTCAGGCTACCGCACTGGGCTTCGGTGCCTACGCCGATGCGTGGCAGGCGGTGGCTGTTGGTAGCGGCGCTTATGCAACGTTCTTCGGCACGGCGATCGGTACGTTTGCCGAGGCCGCTGACGTGGCGACTGCGGTAGGCCAGAACGCAATTGCGGACATCGCAGGTGCTGCGTTCGGCGTACAGGCGCGTGCAGGCTTGACCGGCGTCGCAGTCGGCAACAATGCCGCCACCGGTGAGCTTGGTGTTGCAGTCGGCTTCAACTCGCTGGCCGGCCAGGATTTCTACAGCGTCACCGAAGGCAAGCACACCACCGCGCTGGGTGCGGAGGCGTGGGCGACCGAGGACGGAGCCACCGTCGTTGGTTACAACAGCTATGCACAGGCGCAGAACGCGGTGGTGCTGGGCTCCAATGCCTGGACCAGCAAGGACGCAGAGAACAGCGTCGCGCTGGGTGCCGGTTCGTTCGCTGACCGTGCCAACACGGTTTCGGTCGGGGCGGCGCAGGAATGGACCGATTCGGCCGGCGTCGTCCACGCCGCTGTTGATCGTCAGATCGCCAATGTCGCCGCCGGTACCGAAGGCACCGATGCGGTCAACGTCGATCAGCTCACTGCCGTCGCGGAAGGCGCAGAGCTGACCGCGCGCTACTTCAAGGCCAACGGCGCCGCCGATGGCAGTGACGACGCGGTCGCCAGCGGCGACGGTGCAACCGCTGCCGGGGTCGGCTCGCTGGCAAGCGGTGCGCAGAGCACCGCGGTTGGCAGCTACAACGTCGCCGCCGGTGACTACTCCAGCGCCGTCGGTTACGTGAACACCGCCAACGGCACCAACAGCTCGGCGGTAGGTAATTTCAACCAGGTGGATGGCGAGAACAGCAGCGCATTCGGCACGGCCAACCTGGTCGATGGTGCCAATGCGATTGCCTTGGGCAGCAACAGCGTTGCCAGCGGTGACGGCAGCGTGGTGATCGGTGATGGCGCATTGGCCGATGCCGATGACGCGATTGCCGTAGGTACGGGCAGCGTTGCCAGCGGCGACAGCAGCAGTGCCTTCGGCGAAGGAGCGGAAGCCTCGGGCGCGTTCGCTACTGCGCAGGGCGCACAGTCGGTGGCATCTGGCCAGCAGGCGTTGGCAAACGGTTTCCGTGCCGAGGCCAGCGGTCGTGGCACCACGGCAGTCGGCAGCTATGCGGTTGCCTCCGGTGACCTCGCTTCGGCGGTCGGCTACGGGGCCGAGGCCAGCGGCGACTACGGCGTTGCGATGGGCCTGGGGGCAGCGGCTTCGGGCGTCAGCACCACCGCAGTCGGTGAATCGGCGATTGCCTCGGGTGAGGAATCGACTGCGGTTGGCGGCACCACCTTCGGCGGTTTCATCAGCACCAAGGCCTCCGGCACCGGCACCGCGGCATTCGGCAATGGCGCCTGGGCAGTGGGTGAGTACGCCACCGCCATTGGCTTCAACAGCTGGGCCGATGCCGACAACTCCACAGCCCTGGGCCAAAGCGCGGTGGCCGAAGCGGCCAACAGCGTCGCCATCGGTGCCAATTCCTGGGCTGATCGCGAGAGCACCGTCTCGGTAGGTGACGTCGGCAGCGAGCGGCAGATCACCAATGTCGCCGCCGGCACTGAAGGCACCGATGCGGTCAACAAGAACCAGCTGGATGAAGTGGCCGCGGTAGCTGGCAACACCAGCAGGTACTTCACTGCCACTGGCAGCGCCGACAGCGATGCCGGTGCCTACGCGGAAGGCGATAGCGCTACCGCTGCGGGCGAAGCCGCCAATGCCATCGGCAACGGCGCGTCGGCTTACGGTACAGGCGCCAATGCGGTGGCCAACGGTGCAACCGCAGTTGGCATGAATGCCTTGGCCGCCGGCCAGAACAGTGCCGCATTCGGCCAGAACGCCGAGGCCACCGGCCCGGCGGCGGTGGCCGTCGGTGGCAATGCAGTGGATGCCAATGGCAATCCATTGATCACGTTTGGCGGACAGCCGGTGACGACCGGTGCGACCAGCGCAGGCCTCGGTGGAACTGCGCTTGGTGCAAGTGCCAGTGCGGAGGGCTTCGCCGCCACCGCCACCGGTCTGGGCGCGTTCGCTCAGGGAGCGCAGTCCTCCGCATTTGGCGCGGTGGCCAATGCAACCGGTGACTACAGCACGTCGGTAGGTAGCCAGAGTGCTGCGTCGGGCACCAGCAGTGTTGCGGTAGGTGGTCCGATCGACCTCATCCCGGGGCTTGGCTTCTTCGTTGATACCCAGGCCAGTGGCGAGGCTTCCACGGCGCTGGGCGCTGGCGCAATCGCTTCGGGTGATTACGCTTTGGCGTCGGGTGCATTGAGCGAAGCTGCGGGTGCTGAATCCACGGCTGTCGGCTACTTCGCCTATGCAGCGGGCGACAACGCCAGTGCGCTGGGCGCGGAGAGCTGGGCCAGCGGTATCAACAGCACGGCAGTTGGCTTCTACAGCACCAGCCTTGGCGCAGACAGCACCGCCTTGGGTGCGAATGCCACCGCGGGCGCCGCCAACAGTGTTGCCCTGGGCGCAAATTCGCTGGCAGATCGTGCCGATAGTGTGTCGGTTGGAGCGGAGGGCGCGGAGCGCCAGATCACCAATGTTGCTGCAGGCACCGAAGGCACCGATGCGGTCAACGTTGATCAGCTCAATGCCGCAGCCGAAGGTGCACTGTTGGCCGGGCGTTATTTCAAGGCCAATGGCGCTGCCGATGGCAGTGATGACG
The DNA here is from genome assembly GCF_056760015.1 of Stenotrophomonas sp. STEN029. NCBI lineage: Bacteria > Pseudomonadati > Pseudomonadota > Gammaproteobacteria > Lysobacterales > Lysobacteraceae > Stenotrophomonas > Stenotrophomonas sp. STEN029. The sequence goes on from NZ_JBRREC010000005.1 coordinate 18,603, forward strand.
CGATTGCCAGCGGTGACGGTGCAACCGCGGCTGGTGTTGGCTCGGAGGCCTCCGGCGCACAGAGTACGGCCGTCGGCAGCTACAACGTCGCCGCTGGTGATTACTCCAGCGCCGTCGGCTACGTGAATACCGCCAACGGCAGCAACAGCTCGGCATTCGGCAACTTCAACCAGGTAGATGGAGAGAACAGTAGTGCGTTCGGCTTTGCCAACCTGGTGGATGGTGACAACGCCATCGCACTGGGCAGCAACAGCGTGGCCAGCGGTGAGAGCGCCATCGTGATCGGCAACGGCGCCAGTGCCTTGGCAAGCGGTGCGGCGGCGATTGGCATGAATGCCGTGGCCAGTGGCCAGAACGCAGCGGCCTTTGGCCAGAACGCACAGGCAACCGGCCCGGGCGCGGTTGCCGTCGGTGGCAATGCCGTGGATGAAAATGGCGATCCGCTGATCACCTCCAATGGTGAACCGGTGCAGACCGGCGCGACCAGTGCGGGTGTCGGCGGTACCGCACTTGGTGCCAGTGCCAATGCCCAGGGTTTCGCCGCTACCGCAACCGGTGTTGGCGCATGGGCGCAGGGTGATCAGTCCACCGCGAGCGGTGCGGTCGCCAATGCGGTTGGCGACTTCAGCACCGCCACCGGTTCGCAATCGTATGCGGAAGGTGCTGGCACCACCGCCGTCGGCTATAACGCGGCCGCCTACGAGGACGGCAATGTTGCGGTCGGCCGCAATGCTTCTGCACTGGGCGAAGGCAGCCTGGCGATTGGTGATGGTGCCGAGACGGGTTTCGGCTTGTTCGGCATTGGCGCGACCAATGCGGTAGCGATCGGCAGCGGCAGCTGGGCGTTTGGTGATGATGCAACCGCGGTGGGTGCGAACGCCTGGGCCTTCGGTCAGCAGAGCACGGCGATTGGTACCGGTGCCGAGGCGGGTGCCACCAACTCGGTGGCGCTGGGTGCAGGCTCCATTGCCGGCCGCGACAACAGCGTATCGGTGGGCGATGTGGGCGCCGAACGGCAGATCACCAACGTGGCCGCCGGTACCGAGGGCACCGATGCGGTCAATAAGGACCAGCTCGATGAAGTGGCCGCGGTAGCGGCGGAAGGGCAGACCACGGCCAAGTACTTCAAGGCCACCGGCAGTGCCGACAGTGATGCCGGTGCGTACGCCGAAGGCGACAACGCCACGGCCTCCGGTGAGGCGACCAATGCGATTGGCAACGGCGCATCGGCGTTCGGCAGTGGCGCCAATGCAGTGGCTGACGGCGCAACCGCAGTCGGCATGAACGCCTTGGCCAGTGGCCAGAACGCAGCCGCATTCGGCCAGAACGCACAGGCGATGGGCCCGGGTGCAGTGGCTGTGGGTGGCAATGCGGTGGATGCCAACGGTGATCCACTGATCAACGTCGGCGGTGAGCCGGTGCAGACCGGTGCTACCAGTGCTGGCGTCGGCGGCACCGCGTTGGGTGCCAGTGCCAACGCCGAAGGCTTCGCCGCCACCGCAGCCGGTGTTGGTGCATATGCCAAGGGTGACCAGTCCACCGCGAGTGGTGCGGTGGCCAATGCACTTGGCAACTACAGCACCGCGACCGGCTCGCAGAGCTACGCCGAAGGCGTTGGGACCACCGCGGTTGGCTACAACGCGGCTGCCTACGAAGACGGTAATGTCGCCGTGGGCCGCAATGCGTCGGCGCTGGGCGAAGGCAGCCTGGCGATTGGTGATGGTGCCGAAACCGGCTTTGGCTTCTTCGGCATCGGCGCGACCAATGCCGTGGCCATCGGCAGCGGCAGCTGGGCCTTCGGTGATGATGCGACCGCGGTGGGTGCCAATGCCTGGGCCTTCGGCCAGCAGAGCACCGCAGTTGGTACTGGTGCCGAAGCCGGCGCCACCAATTCGGTGGCGCTGGGTGCAGGCTCCATTGCTGATCGCGCCAACAGCGTGTCAGTGGGTGATGTGGGTGCCGAACGGCAGATCACCAATGTCGCTGCGGGTACCGAGGCAACCGATGCGGTCAACAAGTCGCAGCTGGATGCGGTGGCCGAGGTCGCAGGCGAGACTAACAAGTACTTCCAGGCATCCGGTGATGGCGTGGCAACTGCCAGCGGTACCAACGCGGTTGCATCGGGCTCGGGTGCGGTTGCCAGTGCCGAGCGCAGTACCGCCTTGGGTGCCGCCAGCACCGCCAATGCCAATGGCGCGACTGCGGTAGGTGCCGATGCATCGGCACGTGCCAGCAACAGCACGGCGCTGGGCCGGCAGACCTCGATAACTGCAGTCAACGGTGTCGCCATCGGTTACGGCGCGTTCGCCAGCAACGGCGTCAACAGTGTCGCAATCGGTGCGGGTGCTGGCGTCTCAGGCGCCAATTCGGTGGCCCTGGGCGCTGGTTCGCGTGCAGTTGAAGCCAACGTGGTTTCGGTAGGTGGCGGTAACGGCAGCAATGGCCCAGTGACGCGTCGCATCGTCAATGTCGGTGCAGGGCGTATTGCCGAAGGCAGCACTGATGCGGTGACCGGTGGTCAGCTGCATGTCACCAACCAGCGGGTCGGTGCGGTGGAGACGCGCGTTACCGACATCGATGGTCGTATCGGCAGCATCGAGGGCGTGACCGCTAATGCGGTGACCTACGACGACGCCAGCCGCGACAAGCTGACTTTGGCTGGCATCCAGGGAACCACGCTGGACAACGTCGCTGCCGGTGCCATCGCCGCTGGCAGCATGCAGGCCATCAATGGCGGGCAGCTGTTCCAGTCGCTGGGCAATATGGCCAGCTTCCTCGGTGGCGGTGCCGGCGTGGGCATGCAGGGCATGTTCGTCGCACCGACCTATGTCATCCAGGGGGCCAGCTACAACAACGTGGGTGCAGCGTTGTCGGCGCTCGACGGCCAGGTTACGGCCATCAACAACCGTATTGCCAGCAACGGGAATGGAAACGGGAACGGGAACGGGAACGGGCATGGCAATGGAAACGGTCATGGAAATGGCAACGGCAACGGCAACGGCAATGGCAATGGCAATGGCCCGCGAGCAGAGACTGCTGCGCCGGCTGCGAGCACTGGCGTAGCGCTGGGCGAGCAAGCCAAGGCCAACAGCGTTGCGGGTAGCGCCATCGGCAACAACAGCTATGCACATGGCCCGAACGACACCGCGATTGGTAGCAATTCCCGCGTCAATGCCGACGGCAGCACCGCGGTGGGTGCCAATACCAGCATCGCGGCGGTGGCCACCAATGCGGTGGCGGTGGGTGAAAGTGCCACCGTCAGCGTTGCCTCCGGTACGGCGATTGGCCAGGGTTCCAGCGTCACTGCAACCGGTGCCGTTGCCTTGGGCCAAGGGTCGATTGCGGACCGTGCCAACACGGTGTCGGTCGGTAGCAGCGGCCATGAGCGGCAGGTCACCAACGTTGCTGCTGGCACGCAGGCCACCGATGCGGTCAACAAGGCGCAGCTGGATAGTGGCATCACCGCCGCCAATACCTATACCGACACCAAGTTCAGCAGCATGGCCGACAGCTTCGACATCTTCCGTGGCGATATCGACAAGCGCTTGCGCCACGTCGACCGTCGTCTGGATCGTCAAGGCGCGATGAGCGCGGCCATGTTGAACATGGCTACCAGTGCTGCGGGCGTGCGCACGCAGAACCGGGTCGGTGTCGGTGTCGGCTACCAGGGCGGCGAATCGGCACTGTCCGTGGGCTACCAGCGTGCCATCAGTGATCGCGCCACCGTCACCTTGGGTGGTGCCTTCAGCAGTGACGACAGTTCGGTCGGCGTTGGTGCCGGCTTCGGCTGGTAAGCGGTTTGGTCTTGCCCCCGCCTGCTGCGGCGGGGGCTTCCAGGTTCATCGCCAGGAGCCGTGCTGCCCCCGCAGTGCGGCTGTTGCGGGCCAGGACGGCAAAGCGATGCAGCGTTGAGTTCCATCCCTGTTCTATCAAGACGAGAGATCCGACATGAAGAAGAAGACCCAGCTTGGTTTGGCGATTGCTGGTGCCGTACTGATGGCTTCGATCGGCGTGCCCGCCGCATCTGCTGCCGGAATTGGACCCGCGAAGACAATAGGCTTGAGTTCGTCCACGGTGGACAGCAGCGGTGGCTATCGGTTCGTGGTGAAGTACCGCGCCGGCAGCAGCGAATTGCGTGATGCGGCGACGCTCAACCGTGGCCTTGGCGCAGCGGCGTCGCGCGCCGGTCTGGATCGTGCCGTGGCCAAGACGTCTCGTGCAGCCGCGCAGCCTGCGGTCCAGGCGGCGTTGCTGCGGCGCATGGGCGCGCCGGGCTGGAGCGTGGTAAAGACCTCGCGTGCCCTCAATGCGCAGGAAGCGGCGAACTTCGTCCGCGAACTCAAGGCAAATCCGGCCGTTGAACGCGCTGACATCGATCGCATGTACCAGCGCATGGTGGATGTCGCCCCGGCAATGGTTCCGACCGACCCCAACTATGCCCAGTACCAGTGGAACTTCTTCAACCCCAGCACCGGTGTGCGAGCACCGCAGGCCTGGGATCTGTCGCAGGGCGAAGGCGTGGTGGTGGCGGTGATCGATACCGGCATCACCCAGGGCAACCCGGACCTGCAGAACAATGTCATTCCCGGCTACGACATGATCAGTGACAAGCGCGTATCGCGCCGTGACAGTGACGGGCGGGTTGCCGGTGGTTGGGATATCGGTGACTGGGTGGAGGCCAACTACTGCACCGGCTGGGCAACCGGTGGCTCGCATGCGGCCGACGTCAGTTCCTGGCATGGCAGTCACGTCTCCGGCACCATCGCCCAGGAGACCAACAATGGCAGGGGCCTGGCCGGCCTGGCGTACAAAGCCAAGGTGATGCCGATACGCGTGCTGGGTTCCTGCGGTGGTTTCGGCAGTGATATCGCTGACGGCATTGTCTGGGCCGCAGGCGGCGAGGTGCCGGGGCTGCCGCTCAACACCAATCCTGCCGAAGTCATCAACATGAGCCTGGGCAGCGTATCGCCCGCGACCTGCCCGAGCGAGTACCAGGAAGCCATCGATCTGGCCAACAGCAAGGGTGCAATCGTGGTGGTCGCGGCAGGCAACGACAACGCCAACGCCGCCAGCTACACCATGTCTTCGTGCAACAACGTGATCAGCGTCGGCGCCACCGGCGTCACCGGCGCGCGCGCCTACTACTCCAACTACGGCGCACGCGTGGACCTGTCTGCGCCTGGCGGCGGTGGCTCGGTCGACGGCAACCCGAACGGCTACATCTGGCAGGTGATGAACGGCGGCGAGAAGGGGCCGGAGCCGAGCAACTGGATCCTCGGCGGCATGGGCGGCACATCGATGGCATCGCCGCATGTGGCTGCTGCGGTGGCGATGGTGCAGAGCGTGGTCGATACGCCGCTGACCCTGAACCAGATGCGTGACCTGCTGAAGACGACCGCCACGCCGTTCCCGGTGGCGATCCCGGCCTCTACCCCGATCGGCGCCGGCATCCTCAACATCAACGCCGCGTTGATCAAGGCAACCACGCCGCCGTGCGATCCCAATGTCGAGCAGTGCGGCCCGGACGCCACGCCGCTGGTCAACAAGGTTGCGCTGACCGGGGTTTCCGGCAGTGGTGGTAGCGAGACGGTTTACAGCTTCCAGGCCGAGGCCGGCAAGGTGTTGACCTTCATGACCTACGGTGGCAGCGGCGACGTATCGGTGTATGTCCGCTACGAGGCGGTGGCGAGCAGCAGCGAATTCGACGCCAAATCGACCCGCGGCGGTAACAGCGAAACGGTGCGCATCAACAAGCCGCAGGCTGGCACCTACTACGTCACCCTGGTTGGGGCGAGCTCGTACAGCGGTGTGAGTCTGGTTGCCCGTCAGTAATTCTGACTGTCGTGCGACCTTGGAACCCCGGCAATGCCGGGGTTCTTTTTGCCTGTAATGCGGGTTCATGTGCACGACCTTGGGGTGCGAACTGCTAAAGTTCGGCCAACTCAGGAGGATTGCGTGAACGCGGTAGCCCACGACGCCCAACTTGCGCCATCACCTGCCGACCGCATCGTCACCGAACTGCTGGCGCAGGGCCGGCTGAAGGACGCTGACCTGCAGCGCGCACGCCAGCTGCAGCGTGAATCCGGTGGCGACCTGCTGGTGTTGCTGGCACGGCTGGGGCTGGTGTCCGAGCGCGACCATGCTGAAGCCTGTGCCAAGGTACTGGAGCTGCGGCTGCTTGCCGCCCGCGACCTGCCCGAACAACCGCCTGAGCTGGTGGAAGGCGTGGAGCCGGTGCCGCTGCGCTTCCTCAAGCAGTTCCTGGTGCTGCCGCTGGGTGAGCAACGTGGCCGCATCCTGCTGTGGATGGCTGATCCCCAGGACGGCTACGCGATCGACGCGATCCGCCTCGCTACCGGTTGCGAGGTTGCCCCCGTGGTTGGCGTGCGCAGCGAAGTGGATGAGCTGATCGAGCGCTGGTATGGACAGGGCCGTACCGCGATGGGGACGATCCTGGAAACCACCGATGGTGAACTCGCGCCTCTGGACGATATCGAGCACCTGCGCGACCTCGCCTCCGAAGCGCCGGTGATCCGCCTGGTCAATCTGCTGATCCAGCGTGCGGTGGAACTGCGCGCGTCGGACATCCACGTCGAGCCGTTCGAGAACCGACTGAAGGTGCGTTACCGCGTCGATGGCGTGCTGGTCGATGGCGAAAGCCCGCCGGTCAACCTCACCGCGGCGGTGATCAGCCGCATCAAGATCATGGCCAAGCTCAACATCGCCGAGCGCCGCCTGCCGCAGGATGGCCGCATCATGTTGCGCGTACAGGGCAAGGAGCTGGACCTGCGCGTCAGCACCATGCCCACCGCACACGGTGAAAGCGTGGTGATGCGCCTGCTCGACCGCGAAGCGGTGGTATTTGATTTCCAGCGGCTGGGTTTCAGCGAGGATTTCCTGCCGCAGTTCCGCAAGGTGCTGGAGCAGCCACACGGCATCCTGCTGGTGACCGGCCCTACCGGCTCGGGCAAGACCACCACGCTGTACACCGCGCTCAACCAGCTCAACACCGACAAGGTCAAGATCATCACCGTCGAAGACCCGGTGGAATACCAGCTGGAGGGAATCAACCAGATTCAGGCCAAGCCGCAGATCGGGCTGGATTTCGCCAATGCCCTGCGCAGCATCGTGCGCCAGGACCCGGACATCATCATGATCGGCGAAATGCGCGATCTGGAAACTGCGCGCATCGCGATCCAGTCGGCGCTGACCGGCCACTTGGTGCTGTCCACCCTGCATACCAACAACGCCGCTGGTGGCATTACCCGCTTGCTGGACATGGGGGTGGAAGACTACCTGCTCACTTCCACCATCAACGGCATCCTCGCCCAGCGTCTGGTACGCAGGTTGGAGCCGACCCACGCGCTGCGTTACCGCGCGTCGGAAGAAGAGATCGAGCGCTTCGGCCTGCGCCGCTTCCAGCCGCAGGGCGACATCCATCTCTACCGCGCGCAGCCGTCGGCGCTGGCGCCGACCGGTTACCTCGGCCGCACCACCATCGTCGAGTTCCTGGTGATGGACGATGCGCTGCGCAATGCGGTGATGCGCAAGGCCGGCATGGGCGAGATCGAACAGATCGCACGCAAGGCCGGCATGCGCACCATGTACGAAGATGGCATCGGCAAGGCACTGCGTGGCGAAACCACGCTGGAAGAAGTGCTGCGGGTGACGGAGGACGCATGAGTCATCGCGTACACCCGGAGCGGTGCTGCTGATGCCGCGTTACCGATACAAGGCGCTGGATGCCCGCGGCGACCTGCTCGAAGGGCAGATGGATGCGGCCAGCGAAGGCGAGGTGATCGCGCGTCTGCAGGAGCAGGGCCACCTGCCGGTGGAAGCCAGGCCGGCGACCGGCTCGGCGTTCGAGGGCGGCGGCTGGAAGCAATGGCGGCAGCGTCCGTTTGCCGGCGCCGCGCTGGTGCAGTTCACCCAGCAGCTGGCGACCTTGTTGAGCGCCGGACAGCCCTTGGACCGTGCCTTGTCGATCCTGATGGAAACGCCGGAAGACCAACGCTCGCAACGGGTGATTGCCGATATCCGCGACAGCGTACGCGGTGGCGCGCCACTGTCGCAGGCGTTGGAGCGCCAACACGGCCTGTTCTCGCGGCTGTACGTGAACATGGTGCGCGCCGGCGAGGCGGGCGGCAGCCTGCACGAAACCCTGCAGCGCTTGGCCGATTACCTGGAGCGCAGCCAGGAGTTGAAGGGCAGGGTGATCAATGCCCTGATCTATCCGGCGATCCTGCTGGTGGTGGTTGGCCTGGCCTTGTTGTTCCTGCTCGGCTACGTGGTGCCGCAGTTCTCGCTGATGTACCAAAGTCTCGATGTGACCTTGCCGTGGTTCACCCGCGCGGTGCTGGAAGTCGGCCTGCTGGTGCGCCAGGGCTGGTTCGTTTTCATCGTGGTGCCAGCGTTGCTGCTGCTGTGGGTGGAGCGCAAGCGGCGTGATCCGGTATTCCGTCTGGGCTTTGATACCTGGTTGTTGCAGCGGCCGATGATTGGTGGACTGGTTGCCAAACTGGAGAGCGCACGGCTTGCGCGCACGCTTGGCACCTTGCTGCGCAATGGCGTGCCATTGCTCGCCGGGCTGGGCATTGCCCGCAACGTGCTCGGCAACCGTGCCCTGGTCGCGGACGTGAGCGAGGCCGCCGACGCAGTGAAGAACGGTGCCGGGCTGGCTTCGTCATTGGGGCGCAATGGCCGCTTCCCGCGCCTGGCCCTGCAGATGATCCAGGTCGGCGAAGAGTCCGGCACGCTGGAAAGCATGCTGCTCAAGACCGCCGATACCTTTGAGCAGGAAAGTGCCCGCGCCATCGACCGCATGCTGGCGGCGTTGGTGCCGGTAATCACCTTGTTGTTGGCGTCGGTGGTGGGCGTGGTCATCATCGCGGTGCTGGTGCCGCTGTACGACCTCACCAATGCCATCGGTTGATCCCTGTTTTCGTGGAAGGATGAAGAAATGAGGCGAACCCTGAAGCAACCCCTGTCACGCGCACGCCAGGCTGGCATGAGCTTGTTGGAAATCATCATCGTCATCGTGCTGATTGGCGCGGTGCTGACCCTGGTCGGCAGCCGTGTGCTGGGCGGTGCCGACCGTGGCAAGGCCAACCTTGGCAAGACCCAGATCCAGACGCTGGCCAGCAAGGTGGAGAACTACAAGCTCGATACCGGCCGCTTGCCGAGCAAGCTGGAGGACCTGTCCACGCAGCCTGCAGGTGTGGCGGGTTGGTTGGGCCCGTATTCCAAGCCGGCGGAGTTCAATGACCCGTGGGGCAATCCGGTGCAGTACCGGGTGCCGGGTGAAGGTCGTCCGTTCGATCTGATCAGCCTGGGCGCCGACGGCCAGCCCGGCGGCGAGAGCTACAACGCCGACATCCGCTACGAATAAGCCTTGATGGTCGTGACGCGCTTTCCACTACCGCTTGCTGCCACGCGTGCCGTATCCGCGCGGCCCGCAGGCATGCGCGGCATGTCCTTGCTGGAGATGGTACTGGTGCTGGCGTTGGTCGCCGCGCTGGCGATGATGGCTGCGATGGCGATGAGTGGTGGCATGGACGGCATGCAGCTGCGCTCGAGCGGCAAGACGCTGGCGGCCGAACTGCGTTATGCGCGTACCCGTGCGATCAGTACCGGGGTCGCACAGCAGTTGCAGATCAATCCGGGCAGCCGCCGTTGGCAGGGCGCGGACGGTCACCATGGTGAGCTGCCACAGGCGCTGGTGGTGACATTCACCGGCGCTGGGCAATTGCAGGCGCGCAAGGACGAAGGCGTCGTGCGTTTCTTCGAGGATGGCGCCTCCAGCGGCGGCCGCATTGAACTGCGTGCCGGCAAGGCGGTGTGGCGGATCGACGTTGCGTGGATAACAGGCGAGGTAAAGGCCGGGCCGTTGCGCGAGGGTGCCGGATGAGGCGCCAACGCGGTTATTCGCTTATTGAAGTGATCGTCGCCTTCGGCTTGCTGGCCTTGGCGATGACCTTGTTGCTGGGCAGCCTGTCCGGTGCCGCACGCCAGGTCAGCATGGCCGACGGCTACGGCCGTGCCGCCCTGCATGCGCAATCGCTGTTGGCAGTCGCCGGGGTTGAAGCACCCTTGCAGGCCGGTCGCCAACAGGGTGAGTGGGAGCAGGGCCGCTATCAGTGGAATCTGCAGGTCTCGCCCTACGTCGAGCCGCGCCAGCAACAGGCGCGGCTGTGGTTGCTGGACCTGCAGGTGCGCTGGGGCGACAGCGCGCAGGAACAACTGCATTGGCGCACCCTGCGACTGCGCGCCAATGCACCGCTGGAAGTGCTGCCATGAGGTGCTCATTGCGTCATCCGCTGCGGGCACGTGGCTTCACCCTGATCGAGGTATTGCTGGCCACCGTGCTGCTGGCGGCAGGCATGGCACTGGCGTTCGCCGCGGTGCGCTCGACGCTCGCGATCAGCAGCCGCGGCGAGGCGATTGCCAGCGGCAACGAGCGCATGCGCGCGGTGGAAGGTTTTCTGCGCCGGCGTCTGGTCTCGGCGATGCCCCTGGCGCTGGAACGCGACGCCCTCAGTGGCAACGCCGCAGTGTTTACCGGTAGCCCGACGCAGCTGCGCTTTGTGGCCAATGTGCCGGATTACCTGGGCCGTGGCGGCCCCTACCTGCACACGCTGGAGGTCAGCGGCAGCGGTTCGACGCAGGAGCTGCGTCTGGGCTTGACCCTGTTGCAATCCGGTCAGCTGCTGGAGGAAAACCCGCCGCGCGGCAGCGAGTTGCTGGCAGATGGACTGAAGCAGGTAAAGCTGCGCTATCGCGGTATCGAACCGGGCACGACTGCAATGGGGCGCTGGCAGGACAACTGGGAGGTCCCGGGCCGCATGCCGATGCTGGTGTCGATTGAAATCACGCCCGCACAGGGTGCGGCCTGGCCGCCGCTGGTGGTGGCCTTGCCGCAGTCCTCGATTGCCGGGAGCTGGCGATGAAGGCGCGCGGTGCAGCCCTGGTGTTGGTGCTGTGGGTGGTGGCTTTGTTGGCTACGACCATTGCCGCGTTTGCCTTGACCGCGCGGGTCGAGCACCTGCAGGGCCGGGTCACCGGTGACCTGGCCGGGGGCGAACAGATTGCCCACGCCGGCATCGACTATGCATTGTCGCGGATGCGCGCCACCCCGACCCAGCCCAGCTGGCGCGCCGATGGCCGGCCTTATCGCTGGCAGTTCGACAGCCGCACGGTGGAGCTGCGCATCGTTGACGAGACCGGCAAGGTTGATTTGAACCAGGCCGACCTGAACCTGCTGCAGGCCTTGCTGCGTGGCCTCGAACTGCCACCGGACAAGGCCGCGCGGTTGGCCGGCGCCATCGTCGATTGGCGTGATCCGGATTCGCTGCTGCAGGTTGCTGGCGGCGCTGAGACCGCCGACTACCAGGCGGCCGGGTTGCCGTATGGCGCCAAGAACGCACCGTTCGACAGCGTCAGCGAACTGCAGCGTGTGCTCGGCATGGAACCAGCACTTTACGTACAGCTTGTGCCGCTGGTGACGGTATACGGTAGCGCCCGGCCCAATCCGCGCTTTGCCCCCGGTCCGGTGTTGACCGCGATGGGAATGGATGCGGCTTTGATCCTGGCCCAGCGCGAACGTGAAGACGGCAATCCCGGAATGGGCGAAACTTCAGCCGGAGTGGGTGACACCGGCACTTACAGTGTCACCAGCAAGGTGCAATTGGTGGCCGAGCGACAGGCAGTTGTCCGCGCGGTGGTGCGTCTGAATCCCGGTGGTGTGGTCGGTGCACCGTATACGGTGCTGCAATGGGAACAGGGAGCGATGTCCAGATGACGGGGTTGCGTGAACGACTGGGGCAGGTGAGTGCACGCATTGCGCCGGGCGCGGGTGGCTTCTGGGCTTGGTGGAGCCAGTCCCTGCTGTCGTGGCTGCCGCTGCGCTGGCAGGCCTTGCTGGGTGTGTCCGATGCACGCTTGCTGTTGGAAGCGGGTAACGCGCAGTTGCTGCTGTCGCTGCAGCAGAACGGCCAGCGGCAGGTGCTGCAGGCGCTGCCTGCCGATGCCACGCCGCACGCGGTGGATGCCGCGCTGCCGCCTCGCGTGGCCAGCCTGCCGCGCCACGGACTGCTGCCAGCCAGCGCGGTTCTGCGCAAACCCTTGCGCATGCCGGCCGCCGCCGAGGCACGCCTGCGCGAAGTGCTGGGTTTCGAGATAGACCGGCAGACGCCATTCACCGCCGCGCAGGTGTATTACGACGTGCGGCTGTTGCAGCGTCGCGAAGATGGACAACTGGATACCGAACTGGTGGTCGTACCGCGACCACTGGTGGATGCGCTGCTGGGCCCGGGTGAGACGTGGCAGCAGCAATTGGATGGCGTGGATGCAGTTGATGCGCAGGGCCAGCCCTTGGGGGTGAACCTGTTGCCGTCGGCACTGCGCCGGCAGCGCCACGATCCCATGCGCCGGCTCAACCGGCTGTTGCTGGTCGCAGGCGTTGTGATGCTGGTGCTTGCCGCGTGGCAGTTGCTGGATAATCGACGCGCCGCCGCGACCCGGCTGGCGGCACAGGTGGATGCAGCTGCGGTGCGCGCGCGTGCGGTGGCCGCGCAGCTGCAGCAGCTGCAGGATATGGTCGATGGCCAGCAGTTCTTCACCGCACAACGCGCCCAGCAGGCGACCGCAACGGAGATCATCAACGAACTCAGCCAGCGCCTGGGCGACGATACCTCGCTGGAGAAACTCTCGATCGAAGGTGGCCGCATGCAGCTGATCGGCATGAGCAGCAGTGCGTCATCGCTGGTTTCCAAGCTTGAGGGCTCAACGCTGTGGAAGACGCCATCGCTGACCGGTGTGTTGCAGGCCGGCCAGGGGGCCGCGCGTGAACGCTTCACCCTGACCGCGGAACTGCGCGGCCCCAACCAGGAGGCTGCCGATGGCAACGCATCCCGCACGCCGTGACCGCTGGTTGGCACTTGGCCTGCTTCTGGCCGTACTGGGCATGATTTACCTGCTGCTGGTGCAGCCCTTGTGGGTCCGCCCGATGCTGGTGGTCGAAGCGGAAATCCAGGCCTTGCAGGAGCGCCAGCAGCGCATCGGCATGCAGCTGCGGCAGGCGCCGCAGGTCGCGCAACGGCTGCAGCAGGCCCAGCAGGCACTGGTCGATCAACCCGGCTTCATGGCGGAAAGCTCAGCGGAGCTGGCGACCTCCAAACTGGTGCAACGACTGGAGGAAGCGGCACGTCTGGCCAGTCCGGACCAGCGCAGCTGCGCGATCAGCGATCGCTCGCCGTTGCCGGCCGACAGCACTGGCCGCTTCCCGCGCGTTGCGGTGCAGGCGCGGCTGCGTTGTGGCATGAGCGAATGGATGAACGTGTTGCAGACGCTGGAAACCGGTGCGCCGCAATTGCGCGTGGACCGGCTCGACATCCTGTCCGCCGGCCTGGGCGAAGGCGGTGGCGGACTGGACGTTAGTTTCGAGCTCAGCGGTTACCTGCGCCCGGGCGTGGTCGCGCCAACGACGGAGGCAGCCAATGCGCAATGACGCAGTGGGTCTACGCACCTGGTTGCTGGCTGCATTCGCGGCTTGGGCGCTGTTGGTGTGGGCAGCCTGCCTGTTCGGCCTTGGCGGCAGGATTGGCAGCAGCAACGCAGCGCTGGAAGTGCCGGCCTTGCCAGCGGTACCGCAGGCGAGGGAGCTGGTGGCCGCCGACAACACCGAAGCCTTGAACCGGCCACTGTTCGCCAGCGATCGGCGGCCGCATCCGTTCTTCATTGGCGAAGCCGGTGAACCGGCAACGACAGGTGTGCGCTTGACCGGCGTATTGATGACACCGGGGCTGGACATGGCCACCTTGACCACCGAGCAGGGCAAGTCGCTGCGCCTGCGCCTGGGCGGTGAGGTGCAGGACGGTTGGCAGCTGCTGTCGTTGCAGCCGCGCAGCGCGGTGGTCAGCGGCCCGGCCGGCACGCTCAGCCTGGAATTGCAGGTGTTCAGCGGCGGGCCCAAACCGCCAACAGAGGGCGGGGCAGTGCCCCTGCCTGGCAATTCGCAGCCGATTCCGCCGCCGGTCAGCGTTGCTACTCCGCCGCCTGCAGCCGACCCGGTTGCGCCATCGGCAGACCAGATAAAGGCGATCCGTGATCGCATCCAGGCCCGCCGTCGGCAGGCACAACAGAATCAGAACGGCAGCTCCGGCCGCCAGAACCCGTAGAGTGAGCGTATGACATCACGCATAGTTGCAGTCAGCCTGCTGATCGGTGCCCTGAGCGGCTGCGTTACCACGCCGGCACCGGACATCCGTCGCAATGCTGCGACGGATAGCAGTACGCCGGCCCCCGGTGAGGCAGCGCGCACCAATCCGCTCGGCGCCGAAGAGCCCCCCAAGGTCGATGACGCCCAGGGCAGGGCGGTGATCCGTCGTGGCAACGGTACGGTGATCAACCGCGCTGCCGCCTCGGCACCGACCCCCGCCCTGACCGTCGCTGGCAACGGCACGGCGGTGTTCAACTTCGAGGGCGAATCGGTACAGGCAGTCACCAAAGCCATCCTCGGTGACATGCTCGGCCAGAACTACGTCATCGCCCCGACCGTGCAGGGCACGGTAACCCTGGCCACGCCCAAGCCGGTGTCGCCGGCACAGGCGCTGAACCTGCTGGAGATGGTACTGGGCTGGAACAACGCCCGGCTGATCTACAGCGGCGGCCGCTACAACGTGGTGCCGGCTGACCAGTCGCTGGCGGGCACGGTCGCACCGAGCACGGCACCGGCCTCGGCCGCACGTGGTTATGAGGTGCGGGTGGTGCCGCTGCAGTACATCTCGGCCAGTGAGATGAAGAAGGTGCTGGAGCCGTATGCACGCCCGAACGCGATTGTCGGCGTGGATGGCTCGCGCAATGTGATCACCTTGGGTGGCACCCGCGCCGAACTGGAAAACTACCTGCGCACGGTCGAGATCTTCGACGTGGATTGGCTGTCGGGCATGTCGGTGGGCGTGTTCCCGATCCAGTCCGGACGCGCCTCACAGGTGGCCAGTGACCTTGAGAAGGTATTCGGCGAAGCCAGCAAGACGCCCAGCGCCGGCATGTTCCGTTTCATGCCGCTGGACAATGCCAATGCGGTGCTGGTGATCACTCCGCAGGCGCGTTACCTGGACCAGATCCAGCAGTGGCTGGACCGCATCGACAGTGCCGGCGGCAGTGCGCGTCTGTTCTCGTATGAGCTGAAGTACATCAAGGCCAAGGATCTGGCGGACCGCTTGGCCGAAGTGTTTGGCGCTGGCAGTGGTTCGCGTGGCGGGCAGAGTGGTGCCGCTTCGCTGGCGCCGGGCGCCAGTGCAGTCAGCCTGCAAGGCGGTGGCACCGTCGATCCATCGGCCAGCGCCGACGACAATCTCGGTGACGGCGGCGGTTCGTTCGGCAAAAGCGATGGCGTGGGCGGTGGTAGCGGCAGCAGCGGCAGCAGCGGCATGGGCGAGGGCATGGCCTTGCCGCAGCGCAGCTCGGGCAATGGCAGCGTGACCCTGGAAGTGGAAGGCGACCGCGTCGGTGTTTCCGCCGTCGAGGAAACCAATACCTTGTTGGTGCGCAGCACACCGCAGGCATGGCGTTCGATCCGTGAAGTGGTGGAAAAGCTCGATGTGATGCCAATGCAGGTGCACATCGAGGCGCAGGTTGCCGAGGTCGCCTTGAGCGGTGACCTGAGTTATGGCGTCAACTGGTATTTCGAGCAGGCGGTCAACGCCGCCGTCGACAAGGGTGGCGCCGGCCTGCCGTCAGCCCTCGGGCGCGGCATCTGGGGTGATATCGCTGGCTCGCTGATTCCCGGTGACGGCAAAGGCGGCGGCGGGCTGAGCTGGACCTTCCTTGGCAAGAATGCTGCTGCGGTGATCACGGCACTGGACCAGGTCACCGATGTCCGCCTGCTGCAAACCCCGTCGCTGTTCGTTCGCAACAACGCGGTGGCCACGTTGAATGTGGGCAGCAAGATTCCGGTGTATTCGGTGTCGGTGTCCGGCATCAGCGACAACCAGTACGCGCAGGTGCAGTACCTGGAGACCGGCACCATCCTCAAGGTGCGTCCACGTGTCACCCGCGATGGCATGGTGTTCCTGGACATCGTGCAGGAAGTCAGCTCGCCCGAAGGTGAGCCTGATGACAACGGCAACGTACGCATCAACACCCGCCGCATGAAGACCGAAGCGGCGGTCAATGCCGGCGACACGGTGATGCTGGCCGGCTTGATCGAGGACAGCGCCACCAAGGGCTCATCCGGTCTGCCCGGACTGAGCCGATTGCCGGTGATCGGTGGCCTGTTCGGTCGCAAGACCCAAAGCAGCCGCCGCAGCGAAGTGATCGTGCTGCTGACCCCGACCATCGTTCGCAATCCGCAGGAAGCGCGCAATCTCACCGACGAGTACGGCAGCAAATTCCGTGCGCTGGATCCGATCAACGCACCCAAGGGGCGCTGAGCATGGCGCTGCCGGTCATCCTGCTGCCGGTGGGTGTGGATGATGCAGCGCTTGATGCCTGCCTGGCGGCATTGGAGAAACACACACCGGCGGGTACGCCGGTGTGGCTGGCCGACGATGGCCAGAGCGGCCCGCGCGGCCAGGTGGTGATCGAACACTGGCTTGCCAGCACCCGCCTGCAGGCCGAGTACACGCGCCGTCCACGTCCGATCGGCGAAGCCGCGCATCTGGACGAGATGCTGAAGGCCTGTGGCGACGCCGATGTCGCCGTGCTTGCACCCGATGCCTTGCCGATGGCCGGTTGGTTGCAGCAGCTCAGCGACTGCCTGGCGCGTGATGCCTCCATCGCCACCGCCACGCCGTGGAGCAACGCCGGCGAAGCCGTATCGTGGCCGCGTGCCGGCGAACTCAATCCGCTGCCTGCCGATCCGGCGCGGCTGCTGCAGGCCCTGGCGGCGATGCCCTTGCTGCAGCCCGAGCTGCCCTCGGCAGTCACCCACGCGGTGCTGATCCGCGGTAGCGCGCGTCGCCGTGCTGGTGGACTGGATATCCACAGCTACGGCTCCTGGTACGCCGCGCTGGTGGACCTGAGCCTGCGCATGAGCGGGCTGGGTTGGCGCAACGTGCTGTGTGACAACGCCTTCGTTGGCCGCCACAGCGAAGGTCGGCCGGCCGAAGGCGACATGGAAGTGCTGGCCAATCGCTGGCCGGTGTGGACCGCGCGGCTGGCCGCGTTCCTGATGAACGACCCGCTTCATGCCCACCGCCAGCAACTGCAGCAGTTGTGCGAGCAGGCGATAATGCCGCAAGCCCAGCCCGACCTGTTCGATGCCTGTGGTTCCCTTCCAGGCGCGGAGCCGGTGTGAGCGATTCGATTGCGGTGGTGGTGGTCAGTTACCAGAGTGCAAGCACCTTGGATGAGTGCCTGCAGCGTCTGCGCGCCGCCGCTGACATTGCCGAGATCCGCGTGGTCGACAACGAATCGCGCGATGGTTCGCTGGCGATCGCGCAGCGGCATGCGCTGGCCGATAGCCGCGTGCGTTTCATTGCCAATCCTGACAATCCGGGCTTTGCCACCGCCTGCAACCAGGGCGCAAGCGAATGCCATTCGCCGTGGCTGGCCTTCGTCAATCCGGATCTGATGGTCGAGCCGCAGACCCTGGCGCGTTTGCGCGATCTTGGCCGGCCATTGGGCGATTGCCTGCTCGGCGTGGAGCAGGTGGACGAAGACGGCGCCGCTGATCCAGCGGTACGCCGCCGCGACCCGGACTTCGCCGCGATGCTGCGTAACCCTGGTGCGGGCTCGCGGCTGGCGGTGCAGGTGGACCATTCGGCAGCGTTGCAGCAGGTGCAGGCCTTGTCGGGCGCGCTGTTGCTGATGCCGCGTGGCTTGTTCGACCGCCTGCAAGGCTGGGACGCTGGCTACCGGCTGCATGCCGAAGACCTGGATCTATGCCGGCGCGCACGCCAGGCCGGCGCGGTGGTGGCCATCGCCAACGACTTGAAGGTGCTGCATGTGCGCGGCGTGTCCAGCCGTTCGCGGCCGTTCTTCGTGGAGTGGCACAAGCATCGCGGCCTGTGGCGTTACTTCCGCAAATTCGAAGCCAGCCAGCGCAGCCTGCCGGTGAGGGCAGGGGTGTGGTGTGCGATCTGGGCGCATGCGGCGTTGCAGGTGCCGCGCTTGTTGATGAAGTAGCTTCGTTCCCGGGGCTGGTGGGGCTCGTAGAGCACTCCTCCCCAACCCTTCCCTGCGCGGTGCGCAAGGGAGGGGGCAGGACCGTGTATTGCTCCCTCCCTTTGGCGTAGCCAAGGGGAGGGTTGGGGAGGGGTGCTCTTCGAGAAGACGCCATCAGCCCTAAGCCCCTTGCCCGCCACAGACCATGAACAAGCAGCCGTGCCAGCCTGAACCCGAGCCTCCAGCCAGCGCATAATGCCGGACATGATCATCCAATCCCTGCTCGACACCGACCTCTACAAATTCACGATGATGCAGGCGGTACTGCACCAGTACCCGGGCGCCATCGTCCAGTACCGGTTCAAATGCCGTACGCCGGGGATTGACCTGGCCGCGTACATGGACGAGATCAACAGCGAGATCGACCATCTGTGCAGCCTGCGCTTCACCGCCGACGAGCTGGAATACATGCGTCGGCTGCGCTTCGTGAAGCCGGACTTCGCCGATTTCCTCGGCCTGTTCCACCTGGACCGCAAGTACATCAGCCTGCGTGCGTCGGAAACCGTGCCGGGTGAGATCGAGCTGGACATCACCGGGCCGTGGTTGCACACCATCATGTTCGAAGTGCCGTTGCTGGCGATCATCAACGAAGTCTGGTTCCGCAATACCACCACCGCTGATTTCGCCGAAGGCGAGCGCCGCCTGCAGGCCAAGGCTGCGTTGCTGCGCGATACCGCCGGCTTCGAGAATTGCCGCATCGCCGATTACGGCAGCCGCCGTCGCTACTCGCGGGAATGGCATGGCACGATGCTGCCGATGCTGCGCGACGCGCTGGGCCCGCAGTTCGTCGGCACCAGCAACGTGTACTTCGCGCGCATGTATGGGATGACCCCGCACGGCACCATGGCGCATGAGTACCTGCAGGCCTTCCAGGCACTGGGCCCGCGCCTGCGTGACTCGCAGGTGGCGGCATTGGAGTCCTGGGCACGCGAGTACCGCGGCGACCTGGGTATCGCCTTGTCGGATGTGGTCGGGTTGGACGCCTTCCTGCGCGACTTCGACATGTACTTCTGCAAGCTGTTTGATGGCGTGCGCCATGACTCCGGCGACCCGGTTGCGTGGGGCGACCGCATGCTGGCCCATTTCAAGGCCAATCGCGTTGACCCGACCAGCAAGGTGCTGGTGTTCAGCGATGGCTTGAACATCGAGAAGGTGATGCAGCTGTACGACCACTTCCGTGGCCGCTGCCAGGTTGCCTTCGGTGTTGGTACACACCTGACCAACGACCTGGGCCCGACGCCGCTGAACATCGTCATCAAGATGGTCCGCTGCAATGGCCAGCCGGTGGCCAAGCTCAGCGACTCACCCGGCAAGAGCATGTGTGATGATCCGGGCTACCTGTCCTATCTGCGGCAGGTCTTCGAGCTTCAGTAGGCGTCAAACTTCTGTCATCTGGCCTTGACAACTGCGGTTGATTCCTTAACGCAGCGCATCCGTGTGCCTATACCCCTGTAAACGTGAGTCCCATCACGTTATTGTATCGGGTAAGGAACAGATGATCAGGTACAGCCGTGCTCGTCGTTGAATGAGTCCGGCCGGTTGTCTGCAGGGGGGCAGGTGGCTCACTAGGGTCAAGCCGATGGCGTCGCTTTGCAGGCGGCTGCCTCGGTTTGTGTGGGTGTGTGCCTGTTTTGTTCGCATCAGCACAGGTGTCTGACGTCGTAATGCGCTTACCGTTTTCAGATGCATTGTTTGCAAATACACGCCCGATAGTGATGCGCTGGTCGCGTCTGATGGCGCGTATTTTCCACTTCTGCGCTGCGGTTTCGCCGGCGGCGCTGGTGCTGTTGCTGATGGGGGTCCATGACAGCAGCTTGATACGTACCTATGGGGTGCTGGCGTTGCTGGCCGGTCTGTTGACGATCCTGGTGTTCACCGCGTTCGGCATGTACGGGCGGGAGATGTTCAGCAATCGGGTGCTGATCCGCTCCACCATCGTTGCCTGGTCGGCCAGCTTTGGCCTGGTGCTGATGCTGCATACCGTGTTCCGGGTGATCGCCTACCTGCCGATCAAGATGGCGCTGCTCTGGTACCTGACGACCCTGTTGTTGCTGGTGCTTGGGCGACTGCTGATGCTGGCGTTCTTCCAGCGGCGGATCCGCGACGGCCACTTCGTTGGCCGCTCGGTGATCCTTGGAGCAACCGAGAACGGCAGCCGGCTGGCACAGCACATGCAGCAGAATGTGGATATCGCCAGTGGCCTGCTGGGCTTCATCGATGACCGCAGTCCAGACCGCATCGCCTCAAACCTGCGGCCGCAGTTGATCGGCAACTTCGCGTTGCTCGAACAGCTGATCCGCAACAACGAGGTGGATCAGGTCCTGATGGCGCTGCCAGCGGCGGCAGAGGGGCGCAACCACCACTACGTTGAGCTGCTCAGGAAAATGCCGGTGCAGGTGTTCCTGGTGCCGGAGATGCAGGCCTTCAACTTCGCGCTGCCGCGTGTTGCGGACATTTCCGACGTGCCGATGCTGGTGGTTTCGGAGCCGCCATTGAAAGGCTGGGCGCCTGCCTACAAGCGTGCCGAGGACGTGGTGCTGGCAAGCCTGGCGTTGCTGCTACTGTCGCCGTTGATGCTGTTGGTAGCCATCGCCATCAAGCTGGATTCGCGTGGTCCGGTGCTGTTCCGGCAGCGCCGCTATGGCTACAACCACCAGCTGATCGAGGTCTACAAGTTCCGCTCCATGTTCCACGATCAACGTGACATGGATGCGCAGACCCAGACGCGCGCTGGCGATCCGCGGGTGACCCGGATCGGGCGCTTCATCCGCAAGAGCAGCATCGATGAGTTGCCGCAGCTGTTCAACGTGCTGGCCGGCAGCATGTCGATGGTCGGGCCGCGCCCGCATGCCACTGCCACCAAGGCGGCGGATATCCTGTTCGAGGAGGCGGTTGCCAACTACGTGGCGCGGCACAAGGTAAAGCCCGGCATCACCGGTCTGGCGCAGGTGCATGGTTACCGTGGCGAGACCGATACCGTCGAGAAGCTGCAGAAGCGCGTCGAGTACGACCTGGCCTATATCGAGAACTGGTCGCTTGGGCTGGATGCCTTCATCCTGCTGCGCACCTTGCCGGCCGTGCTGTCGATGAAGGCGGCGTACTGATGGCCAGGCCGCGCGTTGCCCTGATCATTCCAGTACGCAACGGTGAAGCGCATATGGCGCGGATGCTGCCTGCGCTGCGCGCGCAGTCGCTGCAGCCGGACGAGCTGCTGATCATCGACAGTGCCTCCAGCGATGGCGGTGTCGCGCGCTGGCGCGAGTTTGGCGCGCGCGTCGTGGAGATTGATCCGGCCACCTTCAACCATGGCGGCACGCGGCGTCTTGCGGCCAGCCTGGTCAGCGCCGATGTGCTGATCTACATGACCCAGGATGCGATACCGGTGCCGCCGGATGCGCTGCAGGCGCTGGTGGATGGCGTGTATGCCGCTGACGACGTGGCGGTGGCCTACGGGCGGCAGATTCCGCATCCGGAGGCCGGCATCCTGGCCCGGCATGCGCGCGCCTTCAACTATCCGTCGCAGGGCCGCATCAAGCGCAGCAGCGACGCCGCCGAGCTCGGCATCAAGACCTGCTTCAGTTCCGATGCGTTCTGCGCCTACCGCGCCGACGTGCTGGCCGAGGTGGGCGGGTTTCCAGAGGATGTGATCGGCACCGAGGACACCCATGTCGCCGCGCGCGCGCTGCTGGCGGGCTGGGCGATCAACTATGTGGCGGCTGCCGAGGCCTGGCACTCGCACGACTACAGCATCGTGGAAGAGCTGCGACGCTACTTCGACATCGGCGTGTTCTATTCGCGCGAGCGCTGGATACGACAAAGCTTTGGTGGTGCCGGCGGTGAAGGTGGTCGCTTCGTGCGTTCCGAGCTGCGCGCGCTGCGCCAGGCCGGTGCGGTCACTGCAATACCCGGTGCGTTGTTGCGCACCGCTGCAAAGTTCATTGGTTATCGTCTGGGGCACATGGAACGGCATCTGCCGCTGCGCCTGAAGCGACGCATTGGAATGTTTACCGGCTACTGGAGGCAATCATGAAGTCCCTGCGATTGGCGCTGCCGGCGCTGCTTACGCTGTTGGTTACCGCCTGCGCCATGTCCAACGTTGTCCAGCTGCCCGCTGGCAAGGTGGTGCGTGAGCGGCAGATCAGCAATTTCAGCCCGGAACAGCTGCCCAAGCCGGTGCTCAAGGTGCATACCGGCGATGTGCTGCGCATCGTGCGCGATGCGCAGACGCCAGCAGAGAAGGACGAGGCAACGCTGTACCGGGTCAGGCCCGACGGCAATATCGCCTATCCATTCATCGGCATCGTCAAGGCTGGCGGGCGTACACCCGAAGCGATCGGCGAAGAGCTGACCGAGCGGCTGGATGCGATCTACCGCGAGCCGCGGGTGACCATCAATATCGCTGAAGCACCCGGTAGCCGGGTGTATGTCGGCGGCGCCGTGCGCAACCCGGGAACCTTCGATCTGATGTCGGCGGTGACCGTGCCACAGGCCATCACCGCCACCGGTGGCGTGCTGCCGACCGCGGACAGCCATCATGTGGCGCTGGTGCGCCAGGATGACGATGGCGTGCAGCAGGTCTATTTCTTCGACTACGCGGCCCTGCTCAGCCCTGCCACCAACGGCCAGCCGGGGGTGCAGCTGCAGCGCGGTGACCTGGTGTTCGTGCCCAGCTCGCGGATCGGCAATGCGATCCAGCGCGTGGACATGTATGTCGGCCAGTTGCTGATGTTCCGTGGTTTCGGTGCATCGGCCAACTACCAGATAAACGAGCCGTCCTACCGGATCAATACGCCAGAGGTAACCGTGCCGTGATCGAAGTCCGTAGCCTTCGCGACGCGCTGCGTCTGCTGTTTATTTTCGCCCGCGAGTTTCGCCTGACCTTGATGGTCACGATCGCGGTGGTGGTGGCCGGTGCCTTCCTGCTGCCCAATCGCTTCGTCTCCGATGCGCGCCTGCTGGTCAAGCCAACGCAGAGCGCCAGCGTGCAGTTGCCGGTGCAGCCGGGCCCGGAATCGGGTTTCGTGCAGCAGAGCCCGCAGCGCGATCCGCTGCTGGATGAGGAGAAAATGGCGACCAGTGCGCCGGTCATGCTGAAGGTCGCCAAGGCCTATCTGGCGATGTCATCGGTACCGCCGCAGGGCGGCTGGGCGCGCTTCAAGTTCCAGATAGGCAAGGCGGCGGCCTGGTGCAAGGAAGTTGTCCGTGATGTGTTCGTCGGCGTGGGCCTGATGGACAAGGCGCCGCCGGAGGATCGCCTTGCGGCACGCCTGGCCAAGCGCCTGACGGTCAGCCACGATCCGGGCTCGAACGTGATGGAGATGCGTGTGACCTGGAGCGACCCGCATGTCGCCCAGGGTATTTCGCAGGCTTGGGTGGACGCGTATTTCGACGAGCGCGCCAATGCTGCCGGCGGCGATGCGCTGTTTGATTTCTACCAGCAGCAGAACACCGAGCTCAACGACACCATCATCAAGCTGAAACAGCAGCTGCGTGACCGCCTGCGTGTCATCGATGCCACCAGCGTCGAGCAGCGCATCGAGGATGTGACCGACCAGCTGCAGAAGCTGTATCGGCACCGCCGCGAACTGCAGGCCGAGCGTGAAGCGCTGCTCGGCATCCTCGGCGCGGCTGGCCGGCAGTTGCCCGCGGTCGCAGGGGAAGTGGTGACCGAGCGCGAAATCAGCCTCAATCCTGCCCGCGAAGACCTCAAGCTGAAGTTGAACGGACTCAAGCAGCAGCGCCTGGATCTGCTGCGCAACTTCAAGGAAGGTGCACCGCCGGTACGTGCGCTGGATGAGAGCATTGCCGGACTGGAAGCGGAGATCGCAGCGGTCAATGACAATGTGGTGCGCTCGCGCAATGTCGCGCCCAATGCCCTGGGTACCCGCCTGCGCCAGGACATGCAGGATGCGCGTATCAACGTGGCCAAGATCGACGCCAACATCGCCGAGATCGATGAGCAGCTCAAGCAGCTGCAGGCCTCACGCGAAGAAGTGATGGCGGCCGAGCCATCGCTGTCGCGCCTTAGCCTGGAGCTGGGTTCTGCCGAAAAAACGTTTGCGCAGTACTCGGACTATCTGCTGCGTGCGCGCGTGATCCGTGACCTGAATCGCAACCGCCTCAGCAATGTGGCGCTGGTCGGTGAGTCGAGCTTCACCCCGTCGCGCGTGTTCCCGAAGAGCATGTTGATGCTGCTGCTGACCATTCCGGTGGCGCTGGCCGTGGCCTTGGTGGTGGTGTTCCTGCTATACCTGATGGACCAGCGTATCCATGACGGTGGCCGCATCGAGAAAACCTTCAACGTGCCCCTGTTGGCCACGGTACCGGAGATCGAACGCGACCAGGATGCTTCGCAACCCTTGCGTGCGGCCCTGTACCGCATCTATTGCCGCCTGCCGCTGGAGCAGATCGCCGAGCATGGCCTGTCGGTGGGCCTGACCTCGGGTCGTTCCGGCGAAGGCGTGAGCTTCATTGCCTCGCGTCTGGCCATCGTGCTCAGGCAGCAGGGCTATAGCGTGCGCGAGGGCGCACTGCCGGCGCAGCCTGGCGAAATGGTGATCGTGCAGGCGCCGCCGCTGAGCGACGAGCACGCGCTGATTGCGTTGCGCGGCTGCGATCGCATCATTCTGGTGGTGCAGGCGCGCAGCACCACGGTGCCGGCGGTGGAAAACGCCCTGGCGTTGCTGCGTGATGCCTTGGGGCGTGTCGACGGCATCGTGCTCAATCGTCGCGTTTTTGAAATCCCGGCCAGGTTCTGGAAGCCGATCAGTCGTTGGCTCGGAGCGTACTGAGTGAAGCTGGCGCTGCTCGCACCGCTGCCGCCGTTGCAGAACGGCATCGCCGACTACGCGCAGGCGTGGATGGAGGCGCTGCGCGGCGCGGGCGTTGATGTGCGGGTACCACCGCAGCGCGCAGACGGTGCCTGGGACACGAGTGATGCAGCGTTCTGGCGGGACGTGGATATCGTCCATGCGCAGCTGGGCGGCGGGCGTGGTCCCGAGTTCCTCGCGCTTGAACAACTACGGTTGCGCTGGCCGCAACTGGCGACCAGCGCAACCGTGCATGACCCGGAGCGGCTGGTATGGCGCTCACCGGACCCTGCGCAGGGGCTGGCCCGCCGCATAGCGGCCTGGCCGCGCCCCTTGCCGCAGCTGCTGGCGTTGGCACAGGACCGGCGCACGCTGGCGCGCGAGCGCAGCCTGGCTGCCGGTCTGGATGCGATGGTTGCGTTGACCCGTACCGGCGGCAGCTGTCTGGTCGAGCGCATGCAGGTTGCGCCAGACAAGGTGCACTTCATCGCGCACGGCAATCCGGTGTTTGCTACCGCCGCGTTGCCTGACGGCGAGCTGCTGAAGCTGCTGTATTTCGGTTTCATCTATCCGGGCAAGGGGATCGAGGATCTGTTCGATGCCTTGGCCACGGTTTTTCGCCAGCGCCCGCAGGCGCGGCTTGCAGTGACCATGGCTGGCGGATCGGCGCCTGAGCTGGCGTTT
Organism: Stenotrophomonas sp. STEN029; assembly: GCF_056760015.1. Taxonomy (NCBI): domain Bacteria; kingdom Pseudomonadati; phylum Pseudomonadota; class Gammaproteobacteria; order Lysobacterales; family Lysobacteraceae; genus Stenotrophomonas; species Stenotrophomonas sp. STEN029. The sequence continues at coordinate 44,261 of NZ_JBRREC010000005.1, forward strand.
GGCAGCCGCGGCAACTACCTGTCGCAGCTGCGGGGACGCGCTGCCGAATTGGGCATCGCAGATCGGATCGAGTGGCAGCTCGACCTGCCTGCCAGCGGCATCCTGGACTGCGTGCAGGCCCATCACGCGATGGTGTTGCCGTATCGCGATTCAAAGAAGTTGGCCTTGCTTGGCCGCATGCGCGGCACCAGTGGTGCGCTGTCGTGGGCGAACGCCAGCGGGCGCGGGGTGATTGCCTCGGATGCGCGCGCGTTTGCCGAGGAAGTTTCCCACGGCAACGGCGTGGTCTATGCGCAGGGGCAGAGCGCGGCCCTGGCCGAACGGATTGGCAGCCTCCTGGATGAGCCGTCGTTGGCGCACAGCTGGGCGGCAGCGGCATCCGCGCTGGGCGCACAGCGTCAGTGGGCGACCATTGCCAGCGAATTTGCGGCACTGTTTAGATCGGTTGTGGAGCGTAAGCAATGAAAGGACCAGGCATGTTCAAGGCGCGGCTGCTGCGGGTACTTGCATCAGCAGTGCTGGTCGGTTCGCTGCTATGGGGCGTCACTGCCTGTGCCAAGGGCGAACGCGCGACCCTGGAACTGGTGCCGCCGCGACCGCTGGTGTGGGCCGACTATCTTGGGGTGAACGCACACTTCCTGTGGTTTGAGCCCAGCCAATACCGCAAACAGATGAACCAGCTGCAGGCCTTGGGCCTGCAGTGGGTGCGGGTGGATCTGCACTGGGACACCATCGAACCACAAGAGGGCCAATTCCGCTGGGATGTACTGGACCCTTTGATGGCGGAAATGGAACGGCGCGGTCTCAAGGCCGAGGTGTATCTGGTCGGATCGGCGCCGCATGCCACCTCCGCACCAGCCGGCAGTCCGAACCCGGACCAATACCCGCCGAAGGATCCCAAGCTCTACGCGCGCGCCCTGGTGCAGCTGGCGCAGCGCTATCCCAAGGTTGTTGCCTGGCAGGTGTGGAACGAGCCCAACCTGCCTGCATTCTGGCGACCGCGCGAGGATCCTGCCGCCTATGGCCAGCTGTTGCTGACCAGCGTGGAGGCCATGCGTCGCGAGGCGCCTGGTCGCAAGATCGTGCTGGGTGGCATGGGCTACTTCAGCCAGATGCCCACCCGCGGGGGTGCGCTGATGGTTGAAGCATTGGCCAAGGGCGGTTTGTTCTCGCTGGACGTGATTACCGCCTATCACCCGTACTCCTTGTATCCGGAAGGCGACGACGCACATGCGATGGACTTCGTGCAGCGTGCCCGCCAAGGCAATGCATCCTTGCGCGCCGCCGGTGCGCGTGACATCTGGGCCGACGAATGGGGTTGGTCCAGCTATGCAGGCCCCAAGGAAGAGCAGCCCATCATCGGCGCACAGGGGCAGGCGGACTTCGTGACCCGCCGCCTGGCGCTGATGAGCGCGCTGGATTACGACAAGATTTTCCTGTTCGCCCTGAGTGACCTGGACCAGCGCGCAGGTGCGCGTGATCGCCGCTATGGGCTGCTGGATGAAGCTGCTGCCGCCAAGCCGGTGTACAGCGCGGTGCGACGGCTGCTGCAGATCACCGGGCCGCGTCTGGTCCCGGGCAAGGCGCCAGTATTCACCGGTAATACGCCGGGCATGATCAGCATTGGCTGGCAGCGCCCGGACGGCCGTCGGCTATGGTTGTTCTGGGGCGCGCAACCCGGACAGGTGCAGGTCAATGGCCTCAAGCAGGCGGTGCTGCACGATGTACTGAGCGGCGCGCACAAGGAGATCGGCAGCGGCGATGCGGTCAACGTACCGGTATCGACGACGCTGTCGGTATTGGAGTGGTAATGCGACCGCTGCGGATTCTGTGGATCCTGCCTTACCTGCCATGGCCAACCACCAGTGGCGGCAAGCTGCGCCAATACCATCTGCTGCGTTGCCTGGCCGCGCGCGGACATCGCATCACCTTGCTGGTGCAAAGCAAAGTGCCGTTGGACGCTGCAACCCAGGCGCAACTCGAGCCGCTGCTGGAGCGCCTGATCGTGCTGCAGCGGCGCCCGTTGCGTTCGTTGAAGACGATGATCAACGGACTGTTGTCACCGGTGCCGCTGTTGGCTTCGGTCAATGGTCACGCGCCGGACTTCGGTCGCACGCTGGGAACGTTGCTGGAGCAGCCCTGGGATGTGGTGCAGCTGGAGCATTCGTACATGTACGAACCGTGCCGGGCGCCATTGCAGCGGTACGCGGCGGGTTTCCTGCTCAGTGAGCACAATGTCGAATCCACGCTTGCCGAGGTCACCTACAGCCGCCTGCCTGCAGTGTTCAGGCCGTTGGCGCGGCTGGACCGTTGGCGCTACCAGCGTTGGGAACGTCACGTAGTGGGTGCAGCACGCAAGGTGGTGGCCTTGACCGAGGATGATGCCAAGGTGCTGGCCGCATACAGCAGGCAGCCCATCGCCGTGGTGGTCAATGGCACCGATACCGAGGCCTTTGCCGAGGTGGTGGCCGATCCTGGCGCCGGACGGATCCTGTTCGTCGGCAACTTCGAGTACGCGCCCAACATCGATGCGGTGGAATGGCTGCTGGACGAGGTCATGCCGGCGATCTGGGCGGCTGCAGCGCAGACCCGGCTATGCCTGTGCGGTTACGCATTGCCGACGCACTGGGCCGAGCGCTGGCCGGATGCACGCATCGAGTGGCGCGGTTTCGTCCCCAGTCTGCAACCGGTGCAGGCCAAGAGCAGTCTGTTCCTGGCCGCGCTGCGCGACGGTGGCGGTTCCAAGCTGAAGGTGTTGGAAGCAATGGCGGCGGGCTTGCCGGTGGTCGCCACAGCGCAGGCGGTGTCCGGGCTGGACGTCCAGCGTGGCACCCACTATCAAGGCGGGGGCGATACTGCCGCCTTGGTTGCTGCGGCGCTGCAGCTGCTGGCCGATCCGCAGTTGGCGCATGCGACCGGTGAGGCTGGCCGTGACTACGTGCGCGCGCAACATGATTGGCAGCGTTCCGCCGACCAGTTGGAGGCGGTGTACACCGAGCTGACATGCGCATAGGCATTGATTACCGGCCAGTCACCGCCGCGCCGCACTCGGGCATCGCCCGTCAGGTGCTGGCGCTTGAACAGGCACTGTTGGCTGAAGGCCGTGAACTGGTGCGCTTCAGCATGGCGCCGGATGGGCACCCGCACCGGCAGCTGGCGATCTGTCCGCCTGCGTCGGTGGCAAGCAATGGCTTGCATCGTCCGCGTACGCGCATGGCTTTCGAGCTGGGTTTCCTGCCGGGCGCGTTGCGCCAGCAGGGCATCGATCTGTACATCGCCACCGCCAACAGCGGCTTGCCGCTGCGCCGCCCGGCGACGCTGCGCAGGCAGGTACTGTTGCTGCACGACGTATTCCAGCTGACCTTGCCAGGGCGTCATGCCACGTGGTTGCATGGTCGTGTCTACGCTGCCATGGACCGCTTCCTGATTGGGCACGCGGTGCGTGCGGCAGACACGATCTGGACGCCATCACAGTTCAGCGCTGGCGAGCTTGCCCGCTTGTATCCGGGTGCGCGGGCGCGGACCTCGGTATTGCCCAACGCAGTGCTGCCATTGGCGGTACCCAGCGCGGCGGCCGATCCAGCCTTGCCCGCGCGTTATTGGCTGGTGGTGGGGACCCGCGAGCCGCGCAAGAACATTCCGTTCCTGCTGCAGCAATGGCGTGCGCTACGTGGGGAAGGTAATCCGCTGCCGGACCTGGTGCTGGTTGGCGATCGCGCTGATGTGGACGCGGAGCTGGCTGGCCTGCCTGGCCTGCATTGGCGCAGCGGATTGAGTGACGCGCAGCTGTCGCGGCTCTATCACGATGCCGAACGTCTGCTGCACCCGGCGACCGCGGAAGGATTTGGTCTGCCGGTGATCGAAGCATTGGGGTGTGGCACGCCGGTCGCGGTTGCCACCGGCAGTGCGCTGGATGAAATCACTCCACCGCAATCGTTGCGCTTCGATCCACGCAGTGCGACGTCGCTGCGTGATGCCTTGCTCGCAGCGGCTTGCGGGCGAGGCGAGGACGAGGCACGCGAAACCTTGATCACGGCAGCACAGCGCTACGGCGCTGGCCCCTACCAGCAGCGGGTAGCGCAACTGCTGCAGGCGGCGTCGCGATGAGGCTGGGCACGACCATCGCGGTGCTCTGCGGCCTGCTGTTTGGCAGCCTGTTGCTGTTCCTGCCGCCGTCCAAGTTCATCGTGGTGCTGCTGGGATTGCCAGCCGCATTGGTGGTATTGCGTTGGCCAGTGGTCGGCTTGTCGCTGTTCGCGCTGGTGGCGACGTTCATGCCCTTCAGCACCTTGCAGGTCGGCTTTCGTTTCACCATGGCCGAGGCCATGCTCGGGCTGACCTGGGCCGGGGTGGCATTGCAGTTGTTCTTCCAGCGGCTGGAGCGGCCGCAGTGGGGCAGCGTCGAACGTGGAATGCTGTTGTTGATGGCATTCAGCGCGCTGCCGTTCGTGGTGGGGCAGGTCACGATCGTGGCTGACGGCAACGGGCCGGTGAACTGGGTACGCTGGCTGGTCAACCTGTCATTGCTGCTGTTGGCGCCGCTGATGCTGTCACAGGAGAAGCAGCGCGAGCAGCTGGTGGTGATGCTGTTGCTGGGTAATCTGGCGATGCTGGTGTTGTCGCTGGGGATGTTCGTCAGATCACGCAGCGCACTGGACATGATTCCCGTGCTGGAGAAGCTGCGTTATGCGCACCCGGAGGCCTTGCTGGACATCTTCAGCGCAGAGAACGCACGTCTCGGTTCGCCGTGGGTCCACCCGAACCTGACCGGTGGTGCGATGGCGATGTTCGTGCCACTTGCTGCGTTCTACGGGCTCTACCAGCACGGTTGGCGACGCGTGCTGGGGGCATCGGTGGCCGTGCTCGGCGCGGCTGCCCTGCTGCTGAGCAGCTCGCGCGGCGCCATCCTCGCCATCGGTGTGGTGCTGTTGTGGCTGTCCTGGCTGCGGGTGCCGTATGCGCGGGCAATGGTGATGGCCGGGATCATTCTCGGTGGCGTACTGACCGTGACCTATGCGCCACTGCAGGACCGTCTGGCGACAATGTTCTCATCGGACAACGCCAGTACCGAGGTACGCGTGGATGAATACAAGCGCTTTCCCGAGGCTGTTGCGCGTTATCCCTTGGGAATTGGTTTCCGTACCGAGCCGCCGGTACCCGGCAGCGGATTGCTCGGTATCTCCAACCTGTGGCTGTACTACATGTACAAGCTGGGCCTGCTCGGCATGCTGCTGTACTGCGTGGTGACCTGGCGCTGGTGGCGGCAGGTGCGGCCGCAGGGCAAGGTGCTCACCATCGACCGCCGCAACGGCTTGTGGATGGGCTGTACCACCGCGCTGGTTGCCGCCCTGCTGACAGGGCTGATCGATCACTACTACAGTTTCACCATGGTGCTGGTGGCCTTGTTCTGGCTGGTGATGGGGCTCGGGCTGCAGAGTGCAGCCGCTGTTCCACCCGGCGCAGAGGGCCGGCCTTTATCGAGTTCGAGGAAGCAGCAATGAGGCATCGTATTTTTCATTCCGTCGACCTGCGCTCGCGGCTTGGCGACTACGCTGCGCGCATGGGGGTGGAACCTGCCGCGTTGACCGAGGCCTATGAGTGGTTGCTGGCCAACGAGGGCGCGTTCGAGGAAGTCAGTGGCGATCAGCTGCGCGTGTCGATCTGCTCGGTGGATATTGAATGGCGCCTGCAGCATCCGCTGGGCAAGCGCCTCTACCACGAGTTGAAGATGGAACTGCCGACCAAGCTGGTGCCGCGCTACGGCATCAACTGGATCACGTTCAAGGATCGCTGCCTGCGCCTGTGGGAGCAGCTCTACAACATCGCCATCAACAAGGTGCCTTTCCATTGGGTACGCCTGACCTGGCTGCGTATCGGCGGCGCAAAGATTGGTGAGGGCTCCACCATCTGGCGCAACACCGAGGTACTGGGCATGGACAGCCTGGTGATCGGCAAGGACAGCGTGATTGCCTGGCATTGCCAGATCGATGCGCGTGCGGGTCTGCGCATCGGCGACCACGTCGCGATTGCATCGCATGTGCTGATCATCGCCGGGACGCATGATCTGACCGCCCCGGAATTCTGGTCGGTGTCGGCACCCATCGTGATCGAGGACTATGTGTGGATCGCCAGCCGTGCGCTGGTCGCCCACGGTGCGCACCTGGGGCGTGGCTGCGTGATCACCGCCAATACCGTTGTGGCCAAGGAAGTTCCGCCGTACAAGATCATCGGCGGCAGCGGCGCCAAGCCAATGGGCGAACGCCCGCACAACCTGTCCTACCGGGTGGGTGGCAAGAACATCCTGACCCTGCTGCACTGAGCCATGTTCCGCGCCACGCTCTGGTTGACCTTGGTGACGGTGGCCGGTCTCGCGCTCGGCTTCGGCCGCGAATGGCTGTTGGTTGATGCCTGGGGCGCAGGTGCACGCAGTGATGGTTTCCTGGTCGCGTTGTTCCTGCCCGAAGCCATCCGCATGACGCTGGCTGCAGGTCTGTTGTCGTCCGCCGCATTGCCGTTGTACCAGCAGTTGGAAGGCCCGCGGCAACCGGCATGGGTGTCCACGCAGATGCTGAGCCTGCTGCTGGTGGGCGCGCTGATCGCGATTGCGCTGGCGGCAGGTGCGGGCATCTGGGTCCGCTTGATCGGACCTGGCCTGGCGACGGGGGTGCAGCATACGGCCGCGTCCAGCCTGCTGATTCTGTCCTGCGTGGTACCGATGCTGCTGGTGCATGCTTTGGCTGCCGCGATAGGGCAGGCCCAGCAACGCTTCCTGGTGGCAGGCCTGGGTTCGTTTCTGTACAACCTGCCAGCGGTGCTGTTGCTGTTGATGCAGCGCTCGGCAACCAACGAACGCGATCTGGCCTGGGCCTTTGTTGCTGGTGCGGTGTTGATGCTGCTCTCGGTGCTGCCGCTGCTGTGGCGCGGTGGCTGGCGGCCGTGGCGTTGGTACTGGCAGCAGGCCGATGCGCATGGCTTGTACCGTCGGCTTGGGCCGCTGCTCGCCAGCGCGGGTGCCAGCCAAGGGCTGGTCTTGCTGGAGCGCGTGTGTGCCTCGTTCCTGGGTGAAGGCGCGATCACGCTGGTCAATCTGGCACGCAAGCTGGTCAACCTGCCACTGGTCGCGCTGATGAGCCTCAACCAGGTGGTGCTGGCGCGCATGGCGCAGCTGGGCGAAGACGAGGCCGCTCGACGCAACGCACTACGTCTCGGACTGCTGGTGACGGCTACCCTGACCATTCCTGCCGCGGCCGGCATGATTGCCAGCGCGCCATCGCTGGTGAAGCTGTTGCTGCCTGCAGGCATGGAGCAGGGCGCGTTGCCGATGTTGCTGGCGTGGTTTGCCTGCGTGATTGTATTTGGCGCGTGGAATGCGTTGCTCGCGCGCTACGCTTATGCGGTTGGCAACACCGTGTTGCCGATGCGCTACGAATTGATGGGCAGTGGTCTCAATGCGCTGGTGCTGTTGCTGGTGCCCGCGGTCACCGGCATCGCGGGCATCGCTTGGGCAGCGCTGGCCGGCTGTCTGCTCACGGCCTATCTGTTCCTGCGCCGCTACGCGCTGCTGGCCGACCCCTTGATGCTGCGCCTCCCCGTGCTGGCTGTGCTGGTGCTGGGGATGGCGATGGTGCTGCTCAAGCTCGTGCCGGGTATCTGGACGCAGATGATTGTGGCGTCGGCGTATGCACTCGCGTGCTTGCTGTTGTTGGCTGGCTGGAGTGTGCGGGCGGTTCGAAGCCAGAATACTCCACGCGTGCCTGCAGCCTGATACCAGCATTGACCGCGACGGCTCGCGGTACTCGCGCGACTTCACGATTCGCGAGTCCTTGCACGTCGACTGATCGGCGCGGGTCGCTGGCGTCAAGGGTTGCAGCCCAACAATCGGATGACCATGGAAAAGTGGGACGGAGCCCGGCAGGCCTTTCAGGTCTGCCGGCTTCCGTTGCGGGTGTCACGGGTAGGTGACCACTACCAGATAGCCTGCTTTTGCCTGTTGCCCCGGGCTGGGCTGCAGTGCATAGCTCTTGGAAAAAAAGCGCTCGTGTGCCTCGCCTTGATGTGCCGCAAGCCCAACCTGCGCTTTGTAGGCGGCCAAGGTGATGACATCGCCGGTGGCCAGAGTGGATACCTCCAGCTGCGCGCCTTGCGCAGACATCGGGCAGGTATCCAGGTTCAGTTGTCGCTGATCGTGCACCAGCCCAATACTGCAGCCTGAATCAACTACGCGTCCCACGAAGCGAATGGTGCCTTGACTGGCGTTGGCTGCCGAAGTGATGGAAAGCAACGCCGCACCGAGCAGGAGAGAACGAATCATGGCCGTACTCCGCGTTTGGGAGCTTCAGTAGGCGCCTGCGCGAAACGCAACAGAAGAGGCAACTTGCCGTTCTGCTCGCGGACATCACGCGTGTTGAGTGATCACGATCAAGTCGATCTTTTTCCACGGCAGATGAGACGTCTGGTCGATCGACTGTACCGAGTGAAATCCGGATACACGAAAGGGCACATATGTGCTGCATGTGCAGCTGTCATGCGAAAGGCTGTCGCAGATTTGATTGGAACGGCTAATTGGCAATTAATGTGGAGAGCGTCACATTTGTTCCTGATAACTTCTCGTCCAGTTCTCGAACAGCAGGTGTCGAGTCCTGATCGGGAAGCGAGTCAAGGATTGAGTATTGCTTCGTTGAATTCCTTGCTTGCCCCGGACCCACTTCCACTCCATCAGAGCAAGGTAATCGCAATGCGCAACGTCAACATCATCACAGTACTCCTGCTGGCAGCAGCACCGCTCGCCGCAAGCGCCGCTGACGGCACCATCACCTTTAATGGTGAAATCACCGACAAGACCTGCACCGTTTCCACGCCGCAGGGCAAGGACTTCACCGTGACCCTGCCGACGGTGGGCGCCAGCGCGCTGGCGGCCAGTGGCCAGGTTGCCGGCCGCACGCCGTTCTCGATCAATCTGACCCAATGCGATGCTGGCAGCGTGGCGACCTACTTCGAGCCGGGTGCCACCATCGATGCCAGCAGCGGTCGCTTGAACAACACCGCTACCGCCAACGCTGCGACCCAGGTGCAGCTGCAGCTGCTTGGCAGCAACAACCTCGCGCTGCCGGTCGCCGCTGGAGGCGCGGGCCAGCCGCAGACCAACTCGCAATGGGTCACTGTTGCTGCCGATGGATCGGCAAACCTCAACTACGCGGTCGAGTACTACGCCCAGGGCGCGGTCAGCCCGGGTGAAGTCACCAGCAGCGTGAAGTACACGATCATCTACAACTGATTGCAGTTGCCGTCACCCTCGGTCGGCGATGCGGCCGGCCGAGGGATATCTTCCACGCATAGAAGCAGCGACTGCGATGAAAGCACAAATTCCAGTGACACTGCTTGGCGCAGTGTTGATGGCGTCGTTTTCCCCGTCGGCCATGGCGGGCGTGGTGATCAGCGGGACACGGGTGATCTACCCGGAGCAGGCGCGCGAGATCACCGTCCAGGTGAACAATGTTGGCGAGGCGCCATCGTTGGTACAGGCGTGGATCGACAGCGGCGACCCCGAGCAGACGGCAGAAAACAGTGACGCTCCGTTCCTGCTGACGCCGCCCATCGCCCGGGTTGAGGCAGGGCGTAGCCAGGCCTTGCGGGTGATCTTCACCGGTGCGGATCTGCCGAAGGATCGCGAGTCACTGTTCTGGTTGAACGTACTGGATGTCGCGCCATCGCCGAAGGAAACCGGTGAAGAGCAGAACTATCTGCAGGTGGCTTTCCGTTCGCGGATCAAGTTGTTCTACCGCCCCAACAGGCTGCCGGATACCGCCAATGATGCGCCGCCGAAACTGCGCTGGAGTTGGTCGGGCGGAAAGCTGAGGGCAGACAATCCCACGCCTTACCACGTGACCTTGGCGGAGGTGCATGCAATCAGCGCCAGCGCAGACAGGCTGGTTGAAGAGAAAGGAAAGATGGTCGGCCCCAACCAGCAGTTGACGTTGGATGCCACCGGTCCCATGGACAAGGTGCGCTTCATCACCATCAACGACTACGGCGGACGGGTGGAGAACAGCGCCAGCGTATCGGCTGGCCCCTGAGTAGCGGCTCGATGGATCGAGCGGTATCGCAGTTGCGATCGTTCTGAAGGAAGCCGGTGTGATTGAGAGCAGGTTGTCATCATCAATTCGGAGATCGATCTTCGATGCTGCAACGGGCAGGGAGCGAATGCTGCCCACGTTCCTGCTTGTCGCAGGCGCTGCGCTGCCCTTGCAGCTATGGGCGGCGCCGGCAGCGTCTCCCGAGCCAAGCGCCAATCTGGGCGAGCAGGCGTTGCTGGTGAGCGCAGGCCCGTCGAGGCGCGCTGCTCCCGAAGTGGCGCAATTCGACTCCAACTTTCTCTCCGGCTCCGGCACCAAGGTCGATCTGTCCGCTTTCAGCAATGGCAACCCGATGGTGGCGGGCGACTACCGCGTGGATATCTACGTCAACGGCAGCTGGAAGGGGCGCCGTGACCTGCCGTTCCGCGCCAACCGGCAGGGCGAGGTGGGTGCCTGCCTGGACATCGCGCTGCTCGAGGAACTCGGTGTAGATACCGAGCAGCTGCAGGCGGCCGCCGCCGACGGCAATGCAGAAAACGTGTGTTACCAGGTGCAGGAGCGCATGCCAGATGCATTCGGTATCTATGACAGCGGCAATCTGCGCTACGACCTGAGCATCCCCCAGGTCAATCTTCGCCGCGAGGCGCGCGGTTACGTGAATCCTGCGCTATGGGACCGCGGTATCAATGCGGGCTTCGTCGGCTACAGTTTCAACATGGTGGATGGGCAGACGCGTGGCGCGTTTGGTCAACGCAACCGTAGCGCCTATCTTGGCCTGAACGTGGGTCTGAATCTGGCGGGCTGGCAGCTGCGCCAGGACTCGAACCTGACCTGGAACGAGGGTGATGGCAGCCATTGGCAGCGCATCGCGACCTATGCCCAGCGAGGATTCGCAAGGGTGGGTGGAGCGCTCACTGTTGGTGAGGCCTATACCAGCGGTGAGCTGTTCGATTCGGTAGGTTATCGCGGCGTCAGCCTGGCGACCGACGATCGCATGCTGCCCGATTCGCTGCGTGGGTACGCGCCCGTCGTTCGTGGTATAGCCGAAACCAATGCGCGCGTGGAGATTCGCCAGAACCAGCAGCTGATCTACTCGAGCACGGTATCGCCTGGCAGCTTCGTTATCGACGATCTGTATCCGACCGGCTATGGCGGCGATCTGGAGGTCAGTGTTGTCGAGGCTGATGGTCGCACGCGCTCCTTCAAGGTTCCGTTCGGCGCGGTGGCGCAGATGCTGCGCCCGGGGATGTCACGCTACGCGTTCACCGTCGGACAGGTGCGCAACGAGAACCTGCTGGATGAGCCCTGGTTGGCGCAGGGCACCTACCAGCGTGGCATTGGCAATCGTCTGACCTTGTATGGCGGCGGCTTGCTGAGCGAGAACTATGGTGCGCTGCTATATGGGGCAGGACTTGCAACGCCGGTAGGCGCATTGTCGTTCGACATGACGCAGGCACGTTCGCGCTTCCAGGGAGGTGAGGACAAGTTGGGCGCGAGCATGCGGCTGAGCTATAGCAACCTGATTGGTCAGCTGGGTACCAATGTGACCCTAGCGGCATACCGGTATTCAACCCGCGGCTACTACAGCCTGCAGGATGCATTGAACCATCGTGATGCAATTTCGCGTGGCTTCGACGCGCAACGCTACGGGCGGCAACGCAGCCAGTTCCAGTTGACCTTGAATCAGCCGTTGGCCAAGGGCTGGGGTGCGCTGTATGTAACGGGATCGGTACGTGATTTCTACGATATCGCAGGTAGCAGCGTGCAGTACCAGGTGGGTTACAACAATGCCTGGCGCGCGGTGAATTTCGGTTTCTCTGCGGTGCGTACCGAAGTCGGCCTGCCTGCGGTACGTGATACGCAATATCTGCTCAGCATGAGCATGCCATTGGGCAGGCGGAATCGATCGATGTCGCTTAATGCAGATATCGGCATTCGCGATAGTGGTGCGCGCAACCAAGCCGGTGGCTATGACAACAGCCGAATCGGTATCAGCGGGTCTGCCGGCGTCGACTACAACTTTGACTATGGGCTGACGTTGGCAGACAGCCGTAGCGGGAGCACCAGCGTCATGGCCACTGCGGGTTATCGTGGCCGTTACACAAGCCTCAATGGCGCCTATGGCTACTCGGATGACTTCCGCCAGTTGTCGCTGAGTGCAAGCGGCAATGTGGTGATGCATGCTGGCGGGGTTACTTTCGCACCGTATCGCGGCGACACCATGGTGTTGGTGCATGCGCCGGGAGCGGCTGATGCGCAGGTGACCAATGCACTGGGTCTACGTGTGGATCGGCGCGGTTATGCCGTTGTGCCGTATGTGTCGCCCTTTCGGCTCAATGCCATCACCCTGGATCCAGGAGACATGCCGCGCGATGTTGAATTGGAGTCCAGTAGCCAGTCGATAGCACCCTACGCTGGCGCTATCGGTCTGCTGCGCTTCCAGACGCGTAGCGGACGCGCGCTGCTGATCAGCGTGAGAGGCGCAGCGGGGAAATCGCTACCGTTGGGTGCCTCAGTCAAGGATGAGCAGGGGCAGCTGGTTGGCCTGGTTGGGCAGGGCGGTCGCCTCTATGTTCGTAGTGACCGCGATAACGGCAGGCTGCAAGTTGAATGGGGATCGCAAGCATCGCAACGTTGCGTGTTTGACTATCAGGTGGCGGCTGTTCCTGGGCAGGATCAGTTCGGAGTAACTTCATTGGAGACGGTATGCCGGTGATCCATCCAACGGTGCATTTGCTTGCTGCAACCCTGCTCGCAGTGCTGGGAGCAACTTATTCCCAACATGCGTCAGCGAACTGCCGTGTCAATCCATTAGTGAGCTTTTCCGCGCAGAACATCGACATCAATCTAGGCGAAATCAGTGTTCCATCCAGCTTGCCGGTTGGGGGGGTGATTCTCACACGTACCTTCAGCATCAGCCCGACGAGCGCGAATACATTCATCTGCGATCCGTTTGGACCAAACAGCTCTTCATTGGCTATTTTTCAAGCTACTTCCAATGGCTATGTCCCAACGGTGCCGGGGGGGCTTACTACTGCGGTGCCTGGGATTGGAATCAGAATAACGCAGACCTTGACTGGCGATAGTGGACCCAAATCGGTCAACTACACTGCGGAAATATATTATCGGATTGGGCAAGTTCTGGGTATTCCAGCATCCACTGTAACCGTCGAATTGATCAAAACCAGCGCGACGGTAGGCAGTGGCAAGATTGGGAATGATGGCATCTTTGCGGGGCAGGTGCTGAATAATGCAAGAACTCCCATGGTCACGCTGAACCTTCGCAACGGGGGCGCAATCATCAAGTCACCCACCTGCAAAGTCAGTGCTGGTAGCCAGAACATCGCTGTGAATTTTGGTCCCGTGTCGAGCAGTGCGTTCTCCGGAGTTGGGGCCATTGTAGCGAATCGAGACTTCAATATTGAGCTTGATTGTCAAAGCTCCGATGTAACCACTTCCACGGTGGGAATTCGTGTGGATGCTCTTCAGGATGCCTCCAATCTTCCGGGCGTGTTGCCATTGACCGCGATGGTAGACGCCGCATCAGGCGTCGCGATTCAAATGGTCAGGCGCGAAGGTGCAGGGGAGCAGCCGTTGAGATTTGCCGAGAATGTCGTGCTGGCGACGGGGGCTATGAACGCAGGGAAATTGACATTGCCACTACGGGCGAGATACATCCAGACACGTGCGGGGCGGGTGATTCCAGGCAAGGCCAATGGCATGGCGACGTTCACTATTCAATACAATTGATGAGCAGTTCTTGTTAGGCAGCCTGCGCTGCTTACTGGTGATGGATGTTGCTGTGGATGGGCGGCTGCGGATGTCCGATGCGGAAACACTGCGGCAGGGTTCAAGGCACAGCATTGTTCTTCGACTTGTGATCGTGCGGTGTTCGAGCGAGCGCGGGGACGATCTGCTCCCGCTAGCTGGATTGTTGTTCAGTAGTGAAGTGTTTCTGCTTCGTGTGGCTACAAGAATGGGATGTCGTGCGTCCAATCCGACATCAATGATGTAATCGATATGCCTGGTTGCGTTCGACCCAATCAGCAAACGGAGGTGCTTGCCTATGTGCTTGGCTATGCCGATCAAGGTGCTGGCTGTCTGAATTGAATCATTGGCTTTCCCTGCGGGAAAGTGGACAGGCATTGTGGCGTCGCGGGACGGCGTTCCTCCCGCTGCAACACTGCTTGCTTCCCTGATTTGAACCTGACCTTCAACCACAGCTGACGCCACGCGTCGGATCGCACCGCAGTCAACTGCAGCCTGCGCTCGTACGAAAAGCCTGTTGAGCATGTTCGGCCGCGCTGCATGTACAGCGGGCACGACGCAGGTATGTGCGAAACATGATCAGTCGACCAACCGCCTGCGCGCTACGCCGGGTGATTGTGGCTGTTGATTTTGCGGCCTCGCTTGTCAATCGCCGGTCCAGCAGCTGTAGCACTGCCGGCTTTCATAACGATGGAGGCTATATGTCGTCGATCCACGAGCATGCCTGCTTGTTGCGGGCAGCGTTGTCTGCTGTTGTGTTGGCGTCGCTGGCGCCTGTGGCGCAAGCCGCATGTACGTTGAACGCCCGAACTTTCGTGCCCCAGGATGTGCAGATGGATATGGGGCAGCTGGTGATACTGCCGAGCGTTCCGGTGGGCGGGCTGATCAAGGAGCTGGTGGTCAGTATCGATCAGCGCGATAGCGTGGCCCAATGTACGAATGGAGGCAGTGCCATAGGGATATACAACAACGCAAAGCAGCAGATATCAGTGCCAGGCTTCAAGGACGTCTATGCGACGGATGTGGCCGGCATAGGCATCCGGGTCTACCGGGACTCTGGACAGGTCCAGACGTACTACCCGCATACGTTGCTGCTCAACGCCACCAGTGGCGTGAATCTGGCGGGAGGGCGGTTCCGTGTGGAGTTGATCAAGACTGCTGCCATCACCGGCTCCGGTTTGATCGCACCCAGCGGTAGATTCACGACCTATTACTTCAATGGTGACAGCGCCAGCAAGCCCGTGTTGATATCGACGTTCAGGGGTTCGGGCACCACGGTGGTGAACCCAACATGCTCGGTACAAGCGGGAAGTCGCAATATCGTGGTCGAGTTTGGATCGGTGCCTGCCAGCACATTCACCGGCGTGGGTACGCGTGCGATCAATCGCGATTTCGATATCCGCCTGGACTGCCAGGGTAGCAATGTCGCGCAATACCAGAGCAGGATTGGCATACGGCTGGATGCGTTGCAGGAGGCATCCAATCTGCCGGGGGTGCTGCCCTTGAGTGCGATTGCCAACTCGGCTGCGGGCATCGGTATCGAGCTGGTACAGCGCAATGGCACTGCCGAGAAAGCAGTACGGTTTGCCGAGAACATCGATCTCGGCGTCAGCGTGGCCGGTGCCAGCACCATGAGCCTGCCGTTGCGCGCCCGCTACATCCAGACCCGGGCGGGCAGGGTGACTCCCGGTAGGGCCAACGGCACTGCGACGTTCACCATTCAATACAACTAGGACGGCATCGCCCTCGCACCGGCTGCAGTGGATGTTCGTCCGCAGCGGCCGGTGCGCATTTTCAGTGGTGGGCCCTCGCGGACGGTGAGGCCACTGCGCGTGTGTGTTGTCGGATCAGGGTTCCGGGGGCGATGGCGGAGATTCTCCGCCTCGTTCTAGAATGCTGCCTTGCCATCAACGGGGGCGGTGCATGGGGATGCACGTCGACACCAGCTGTATCAACTGCGATCGAGTAACCGGCGGTCCTGAGCAGAAGTACTGCCCCAACTGCGGGCAGCCGACGCCGGTGCACCGCATCGATTGGCATTTCCTCGGCCATGAGCTGGAGCACAGCGTGCTGCACATGGACCGGGGCATCCTGTATTCGCTCAAGCAGCTGATGGGCCGTCCGGGTCCGCTGTTGCGTGATTACATCGAGGGAAGGCGTGGCAACCAGGTCAAACCGCTGCTGCTGATCACGATGATGTCGGCGGCGGTGCTGCTGTTGAACCGCCTGCTCATTGGCACCAGCATCGTCGACGGCGGTGCCTCCGAAGCACTGCTTGCCGGCCAGACATTGCCGGCTGAGATGCAGCGGTTCATGGATGCCTCGCGCACCGTCGGTGCGTGGATCGAGTCCCACTTCGCGGCGTTCACGCTGATGTTGCTGCCGATCGAAGCCCTGGTGTTCCGGGTGGTCTTCAACCGCTACAGCAAGCTGAACTATCCGGAGTGGCTGGTGATCACCACGCTGCTGACCGTGCAGACCTTCGTCATCTGGACTGTACTGGTGTTGCTGCACCGCTGGGTCTCGCATACCCAGGCGCTGGCCGGCGTGTTGGGCATGATCTACACCGTGGTTTCGCTGGTGCAGTTCTTCAAGCAGCAGCCGATCTGGTCGACCGTGTGGCGCAGCGTGTTGGCACTGGCGGTGTTCTCGGTGGCCAGTGGCATGCTCGTGTTCGCAGGGACCCTTGCCGTGATGGGGCTTGGCTGACCTCTGCCACTGCTGGCGCTGCGCCGGCCCCCTGCAGTCACTCCAGTGCATACCTCAGCACGAACAGCCCGGCCACCAGCCACACCGCCGGATGCACTTCTCGCCAGCGGCCGGTACCTGCCTTCAGTGCTGCATAGGCGATGAAGCCGAAGGCCAGGCCATTGGCGATGGAGTAGGTGAACGGCATCGCCAGCGCACACAGCGCGGCGGGAACCGACTCGGTCAGGTCATCCCACTTCACTTCCACCAACTCGCGCAGCATCAGGCCGGCGACGAACAGCAGTGCTGGCGCGGTGGCATAGGACGGCACCATCGCCGCCAGTGGCGAGAACAGCAGCGCCGCCAGGAACAGCGCGGCAACCACCAATGCGGTCAGGCCGGTGCGGCCGCCCACCTGCACGCCGGAGGCGCTTTCGGCAAAGGCGGTGGTGGAGCTGGTGCCCAGCAGCGAGCCGGCGACAATCGCGCTGCTGTCGGCCAGCAGGGCGCGGCTGAAACGCTTCTTGCCGTCTTCCAGCTTCAGCAGCCCGGCGCGGCCAAGCACGCCGTACAAGGTGCCGGTGGCATCGAATACTTCCACCAGCACGAACACCAGCACCACCTGCAGCAACACCGCCAGCGGCGCACCGCCGTCGTGATGCAGCAGGCCAGGCAGGTCCAGCTGCAGGAAGGTCGGGGCCAGGCTCGGCGGCAGCGAGACGATGCCCTGGTACTGCACCGAGCCGATCGCCCAGCCAATGCCGGTGACGGCGAGGATGCCGATCAGGATGGCGCCGCGCACCTTGCGCGCTTCGAGGATGGCGATCAACAGGAAGCCGGCCAGGGCCAGCAGCGGCGGCGCGGTATTGAGCGGCCCCAGCGTGAGCATGGTGTCTTCATTGGCAACGATCACGTTCGATTTCTGCAACGCGATGATGGCCAGGAACAGGCCAATACCGGCGACGATTGCCGAGCGCAGCGAGGCGGGAATACCGGCCACCAGCCAGGCGCGGATGCCGGTCAGCGACAGCACCCAGAACACGATGCCGGAAATGAAGACCGCTGCCAGCGCCTGCTGCCAGGGCAGCCCGGCAGCACCCACCACGGTGAAGGCGAAGAACGCATTCAAGCCCATGCCCGGTGCCATGCCGACCGGATAGTTGGCCGCCAGTGCCATCACCGCCGAGCCAATCGCGGCCGCCAGGCAGGTCGCCACGAACACCGCGCCCGGGTCCATGCCGGTGGTGCCGAGGATCTCCGGGTTGACGAAGACGATGTAGGACATCGTCAGGAAGGTGGTGATACCGGCCAGTACCTCGGTACGGACGCTGGTGCCGTGCTGTTGCAGTTTGAAGATTCGGTCTAGCAGGGACATGGGGAATTCCGTGGATTGCAGGCTGTGCCCTCTCGCTGGGTTGGAGAGGGGGCCGGAGGCGGGAGCGGGGCGTGCTGCCATCCGTCGCAGGAAACGAAAACGGAGTCCTGCCTTTTCTTCTCCCGCGTGCGGGAGAAGGTGCCCCGAAGGGGCGGATGAGGGGGAGCTTCACCCGCTCTTCAGCTCTTTGCGCTTTTCTGACCAGAGCAAACGATGCGCAGAGCTTGCCCTCACCCCAACCCCTCTCCCGCACGCGGGAGAGGGGCTAAAGCGGTGCCTCGCGCTTGCTTTGGGCGCCGCTAAAGCAGACGGCCGCACTGGGCGGCCGTCTGTCGGGTATTACTTCAGTGCCTTGAAACGCAGGCGCTTGGGACCGGCATCGTCGCCGAGGCGACGCTTCTTGTCCTCTTCGTACTCGCGGTAGTTGCCCTGGAAGAACTCGACGTGCGAGTCGCCTTCGAAGGCAATGATGTGCGTGGCGATGCGATCCAGGAACCAGCGGTCATGCGAAATGACGAAGGTGTTGCCGGGGAACTCCAGCAACGCATCTTCCAGCGCACGCAGGGTTTCGATGTCCAGGTCGTTGGACGGTTCGTCGAGCAGCAGCACGTTGCCACCCTGCAGCAGGGTCTTGGCCATGTGCAGGCGGCCACGCTCACCACCGGACAGCGAGCCAACCAACTTCTGCTGGTCCTGGCCCTTGAAGTTGAAGCGGCCGATGTAGGCACGCGACTGGATCTCGACACCGTTGATGTTGAGGATGTCCAGGCCACCAGCGATTTCCTGGAACACGTTGTGGTTGCCGGTCAGCGCGTCGCGGCTCTGGTCGACGTAGGACAGCTTGACGGTCGGGCCGACCACGATCTCGCCCGAATCGGGCTTTTCCTGGCCGGTGATCATCTTGAACAGGGTCGACTTACCGGCACCGTTCGGGCCGATGATGCCGACGATGGCACCCGGCGGGATGATCATCGACAGGTTGTCGAACAGCAGGCGCTCGCCGAACTTCTTGGAGACGTTCTTGAACTCCATCACCGAGTTGCCCAGGCGCTCGCCCGGCGGGATGAAGATTTCATTGGTCTCGTTGCGCTTCTGGTAGTCAACGCTCTGCAGCTCTTCCAGGCGGGCCAGACGGGCCTTGCCCTTGGTGCGACCACCCTTGGCGTTCTGGCGCGACCACTCCAGTTCCTTCTGGATCGCCTTCTGGCGAGCCTTTTCCTGGTTGTCTTCCTGCTTCAGGCGCTCGTCCTTCTGCATCAACCATTCGGTGTAGTTGCCCTTCCACGGAATGCCGCGACCGCGGTCCAGTTCCAGGATCCACTCGGCGGCGTTGTCCAGGAAGTAGCGATCATGGGTGACGGCCACCACGGTGCCGGTGTAGCGCGCCAGGAACTGCTCCAGCCATTCCACCGACTCGGCGTCGAGGTGGTTGGTCGGTTCGTCGAGCAGCAGCATGTCCGGCTTCTGCAGCAGCAGGCGGCACAGTGCCACGCGGCGCTTTTCGCCGCCGGACAGGTTGCCGATAACCGCGTCCCACGGCGGCAGGCGCAGCGCGTCGGCGGCCACGTCCAGCTGGTTTTCCAGCGTGTGGGCATCGCCAGCGGCCAGGATGGCTTCCAGCCGTTCCTGTTCCTTTGCCAGTGCATCGAAGTCGGCGCCTTCCTCGGCATAGGCGTCGTAGATCTTGTCCAGCGCGGCCTGGGCCTGCAGCACTTCGCCCACGCCTTCCTCGACCGCTTCACGCACGGTCTGGGCCGGGTCCAGGCGCGGTTCCTGCTCCAGGTAGCCGACCTTGATGCCAGCCTGCGGGCGGGCCTCGCCCTCGAAATCGGTGTCCACGCCGGCCATGATCTTCAGCACGGTGGACTTGCCGGCGCCGTTCAGGCCCAGCAGGCCGATCTTGGCACCGGGGAAGAACGACAGCGAGATGTCCTTGATGATCTGCCGCTTGGGCGGGACCACCTTGCTGACGCGGTTCATGGTGTAGATGTATTGCGAGGACATGACGTCTCCGTAGCGCACGCCTGCGCCCGGTCCAGTGAGGACAGAGCCAAAGGCAAAAGGGAATTCCCGATTATAACCGGAACCCCGGCATGGCCGGCGGCAACGGGTGGGGCGCTTGCTGATTTATGAATGGGAAAGGCCGTAACCGTTTCCAGCCGAAACCGTTCAGATCAAGTGAGCATTATGGAAACCGTCCACCAACCCAGTGAGGGCCACCCATGAAGATGAACCGCTTTGTTGTCGCCGCGATGACCACCGTATTGGCGTTAGGTGCCACCGCCCCGGCCTTTGCGGCGGGTGACCGTGACGACCACGACCGTGGCCGCCACGGTTGGGATGACCGCGGCAGGGGTCATGATCGCGGCCGCGGCCATGACCGCCACGAGCGCCGGGACGACCGTCGCCACTACGCCAATGGCTACCGTGAGGGTTACCGCGACGCCCGCTACAACGACCGCCGCTACTACGCACCGCCGCCGCGCGTGGTGTACCGCCCGTAT
This sequence comes from Stenotrophomonas sp. STEN029, assembly GCF_056760015.1. Taxonomy (NCBI): domain Bacteria; kingdom Pseudomonadati; phylum Pseudomonadota; class Gammaproteobacteria; order Lysobacterales; family Lysobacteraceae; genus Stenotrophomonas; species Stenotrophomonas sp. STEN029. The sequence goes on from NZ_JBRREC010000005.1 coordinate 64,669, forward strand.
GGTTTCGAGCGCGGCCACCGCTACAGCAACTACTACGGCGGTCCGGTTTATGTGGTCAACGACTACAACCGTTACCACGTGCGCCGCCCGCCCTACGGTCACCGCTGGATCCGCGACGACCGCGGCAACATGCTGATGGTGGCCATCGCCACCGGCATCATTGCCGACATCGTGTTCAATCACTGATCGCCGGCTGGCTGGCAGGAAAGGGCGCATCCATTGGATGCGCCCTTTTTCATTGCGCGGGATTCATCACTTGGGCTGCATGCCAAGGCAGCTGCCCCGCTGCGCACCGGTGCAGGCTGCCGGTTGACTTATCCCGCCATCGCTGACCGAGATCAACGGGCTGGGGGCTGCCGCTGGCAGCGGGGTAGGGGCCCGCGGTAGGCCGGCGGCGATCACCTGTGCTGCCAGCGCCGCTGCCTGGGGGGATGCGCCGGCCACCTCGAGTTGGCCGCCCTGGTAGTGGATAACGTAGTTGCCCAGGCGGGCACCAACGGCATCGCTGGCGAAGATCTCGTACCTGCCGGGCCGAGCCGAAGCATCGCTGCCGGCGCTGAGCAAACGCACGCTGTCGATGGTATCGCCGTTCTTCAACCCGTTCACGGCGTAGCGATGCAGGGGCAGGCTTTGTCCTATCCACTTCCACATGTCGGTTGCGGTGATGGTGAGTTCTGCCTTGCCCACACCCAGATTGCCGTCGACATAGGTGACGTTGTAGTTGGACAGGCCGGTACCGTCGGCATTGCTGGCGGTGATGGTGTAGTCACCGACATCGGCGGTAGCGGCGGAGCCATTGCTGTCCAGGTCGACCGAGGAAACGACGTCACCGTTGAGCAGACCATTGCTGGTGAAGCCTGCGAAGCCACCGGTCTGCCCATAGGTCTTGCCGCCGTTGTTGGCGGTGATGGTCAGCCCGGCCTTGCCGATCTTCAGGGTGCCATCGACATAGGTGATGTCGTAGTTGGACAGGCCGGTACCGTCGGCATTGCTGGCGGTGATGGTGTAGTCACCGACATTGGCGGTGGCGGCGGAGCCGTTGCTGCCCAGGTCGACCGAGGACACGCTGTCACCGTTGACCAGCCCGGTGCTGTTGAAGCCATTGAGGCCGCCGCTCTGCCCGTAGGTCTTTCCGCCGTTGTTGGCGGTGATGGTCAGCCCGGCCTTGCCGATCTTCAGGGTGCCATCGACATAGGTGATGTCGTAGTTGGACAGTCCGGTACCGTCGGCATTGCTGGCGGTGATGGTGTAGTCGCCGACATTGGCGGTGGCAGCGGAGCCATTGCTGCCCAGGTCGACCGAGGACACGACGTCACCGTTGACCAGCCCATTGCTGCTGAAGCCGGCCAAGCCGCCGGCCTGCCCGTAGGTCTTGCCGCCGTTGTTGGCGGTGATGGTCAGCCCGGCCTTGCCGATCTTCAGGGTGCCATCGACATAGGTGATGTCGTAGTTGGACAGTCCGGTGCCGTCGGCATTGCTGGCGGTGATGGTGTAGTCACCGACATTGGCGGTTGCAGCGGAGCCATTGCTGCCCAGGTCGACCGAGGACACAGTGTCACCGTTGACCAGCCCATTGCTGCTGAAGCCGGCCAAGCCGCCGGCCTGCCCGTAGGTCTTGCTACCGTTGTTGGCAGTGATGGTCAAGCCGGCCTTGCCGATGGACAAGGTGCCGTCGACATAGGTGATGTCGTAGTTGGACAGGCCGGTGCCGTCGGCATTGCTGGCGGTGATGGTGTAGTCGCCGACATTGGCGGTGGCAGCGGAGCCATTGCTGTGCAGGTCGACTGAGGACACGCTGTCACCGTTGACCAGGCCATTGCTGGTGAAGCCGGCGAAGCCACCGCTCTGCCCATAGGTCTTGCCACCGTTGTTGGCAGTGATGGTCAATGCCTTGGGATCAACCCATAGCTCGCCTTGCACGAAGGAAAGGGCATATCCGCTCGCCCCTGTGTCAAGTGTTCCCGCAGAGACATCAACGGCATACGGTGTCGCCGCTACCCCCGCATTGGCTGACGCGCCCGCAGAGGTCAGCAGTGGGTTGCCGGTTGTCAGGTCGGCGACGTTGTCGGCCAGGTAGGCGCCGGTGACACCTGCCATGGCGCCCGTGATGGAAAAGGCATTGCCTGGATCGATGCTGTCGCCATAGACCTTGCGCAGCGTGTTTGCCGTGACCGTCAGTGTCGGCTGCCAGGCGAACAGGTACCTGTTGTCGGAGCCCGCCGCACGTGTAAAGGCAGCGCTGTTCCACAGCGCGGTATTGCCGCTGTCGAGGCCGCCGAATACATGATTCTGGAAGGGGGATGCCAGGTAGACCTGCCAGCGCCCCGGTCCGCTCAAGGTGATGGCGTTGCTGCCAACACGATTGTCGAAAACGCCCGCGGTGGCCAGGTCCACGTTTGCCGCGCGTATCTGCCCGTCCAGGCGCAGCCCTGCATCCGCACCCACCTGCAGATTGCCGGTCGTGGTGATATTGCCCAGCTGCATGTTGTCGGCGCTGGCGAGTTGTGCCGAGGCGGCATTGATATCCACCCGCCCACCAAAGCGGTTGCCTGCCTGAGCAAGTTGGATGCCGCCGTTGGCCTGGAACTGGCTGGTGCCGGTAATCCGCAGTGCTGCGGTTTGTTGGATGGTGCTCAGTGAGGTTGCGATCAGGTTGCCGCCGATGCGGCTATCCCCAAGCAGTAGTTCCTGGCCCTGCACAGTGGCGTCGCCACTCACGATGGCGTTGTCGAGGACAAGCGAAGTGCCCGCGTGTGCATCCAGGTTTCGGGCGTTGACGGCCTGCAGATTCAACCCGGCATCGGCGTAGATCTGTACATCGCGGCCGTCGATCTGCACGTGGCCATCCAAGTGGTTATCTGCATGTTGCAAGATGATGTCGCCGTCGGCCGCGAAGCGCGACGTGCCATCCACCATCATCTGCGCGGTCTGCATGATGTTGCCGCTGCTGGTCAGCGACAGATCACCGCTGGCCTGCACGCCGGCCAGCTGCAGGTCGCCGGCGGCCACGCGGATATCCTCGCCGATCAGCAGCAGGGTGTCGTTGAAGCGGTTGTCGGCATTTTCGATCGCGATATTGCCGCTGTTGCTTACCAGTGCGCTGGCGCCACTGGCGAGGATGCGCCCGCCTACCTGCACCACATTGCCCCTATCGCTGGCCAATATCACCTGCCCGCTGGTGATATCGGCGCCTACCGCCACGCCGTCGCGGCCCTGCAGCACCACGGCAGCGCCGGCGAGGGCGGTGCGGGTGCGCAGCTCGCCGCCGATGGCAGTGGCCAGCAGCGAGCCACCTGCCAGATCGATGGCGTCGCCGGACAGGGTCAGATTGCCGTCGGCCTCGAGCTGCGCGGTGCCCCCGTTGCGGGTGCGCAGCCCGTCAAGCTCGAGGTTGCTGTCTGCAGCCAGGCGGATGGCCGAGGCCTCCAACGCCACGGCGCTACCGAAGGTGTTGCCGGCCTGCTGCAGGACGATGTCATCGCGTGCGGTCAGGTCGCTGCGCCCGCCCACTTCCACGCTGGCGGTCTGGCCGATGCCGCCGCCGTGGGCCACGGCGAACAAATCGCCGTCTGCGGTGACGCCATCCAGGCGCAGGTGCCCGGCGCTTTCAACGCGCACATCGTGGCCGGCAAGCTGCATGCCGCCTGCGAACTGGTTCCCGGCATGTCCCAGGCGGATGTCGCCGCTGGCGTTGAACCTGCTGTCGCCGGACACCTGCAGCGCCACGACCTGGTCGATGTCGCCCTGGCTGTCCACCTGCAGACTGCCGGCCGACACGGTGCCCAACCGTACCCCCTCACCAGACAGCCGCGCCAGGCCGCTGGCCTGCACATCGGCCTGGTGGAGCAGGCCCAGCGTGGACAGGACCACATCGGCGCCGCGCACCTGCAGGCCGCTGCCAAGGTGGTTGCCCGCATGGCCGAGCATCACGTTGCCGGTGGCCCTGAGTTCACTGCCATCACCCAGGGTGACGGTATCGCTCTGGGTGATGCCACCGGCGAAGGCAGTGGCATCGAGCCTGCCCACGTCTGCACGTGCCAGTGCCAGCGAGGCACCATCCAGATCGGCCAGGTCTGTCACCTGCGCATCGCGCAGCGACAGCAGGCCCAGCGTGGTGGCCTGCAGTCCGTCCACGTCCACCTGCGCCAGGGACAGTCCCTGTTCGGCGTAGAGGCTGGCCTGTGCGGCCTGCAGGGCCACATCGCCCTCGAAGCGGTTGTTGATGTGCCGCAGGGTGATGTTACCGGCGGCGCGCAGGTCGGCCGCACCGCCAACGGACATCTGTGCCTGCTGCTGGATGCTGCCGCTGCTGACCAGGTGCAGGTCGCGGCTGGCTGCCACCATGCCCAGCGTGAGGTCGCCCGCCGCCACGCGCACGTCCCGCCCGGACAGGGTGGTCACGCCGGTGAACCGGTTGCTGGTGTTCTCCAGAAGCAGGTCGCCCTGCCCGGCGCCCAGCAGCGTGGTGCCCGACTGGATGCGGCCGGCCTGCTGTTCGACATTGTTGCGGGAGGAGATCAGTGACAGGCTGTTGGCGGTTATGTCGCCGCCAATGCGGATGCCTTCCACGCCGGTGATCGACACCTGGCTGCCAGTGAGCGCGGTGGCCGTGCGCACCTGCCCAGTACTGGACAGAAGACTCAGCAGGTTGGTGCCGGTGTTGATCGCCGTACCCGCCAGGTCGATATCGCCAGTGGCCACCAGCTGCACGGCACCGTTGCTGCCGTTGTGCACGCTTTCAACGTCCAGGTCGCCGTCCGCCCTGAGCAGGATGGACTGGCCCTCGACCGCAATCACGCCATCGAACGTGTTGCCCACGCTGTCCAGCTGCACGTTGCCACTGGCCGCCAGGTCGCTGCGTCCCTGCACGTTTACCACAGCGCTCTGCAGCAGGTTGCCTGCGTGGGCCGTGGCGCGCAGGTCGCCTGTGGCGTTCACTCCGGCCAGGGTGAGCCCACCGGCGCTGTCGATGCGGATGTCATGGCCCGACAACTGCACGCCAGCAGCGAATGTGTTGTTCACGTTGTCCAGCACCACATCGCCCGTGGCGTTGAATCCGGCGGTACCCGTCAACGCCAGCGCATTGCCTTGGGTGATGCCGGCGCTGCTCTGCACCTGCAGGCTGTTCACCTGCACGGAACCCAGGTGCACGCCGCGACCGCTGAGCTGGGCTACGCCCGCCGTCGTGACGGAGCCAAGATTCAGTGCGCTGTCGGCACTGAGGGTGATGTTGCTGCCTGCGGCGCTGACCGCGCCTCCGAACTGGTTGGTGCCATCGCCCAGCACAATGTCGCCCGTTGCGGTCCAGGTGCTGGCACTGTCGACGCCGACGGCACCGGTCTGGCTGATGTTGCCGCCCGTGGCGGTAACCGTGCTGGTCTGGCCCAGTGCCACGCTATCCAGCCTCACCGCTTCGCCGGTCAAGGCCGTGGACTGCGCCATGGTGGCATCACGCAGGGTGAGCAGGGCTCCGGCGCTTGCCTGCAGTGTCGTTGCGTCTACGCCGGATAGGGTGAGCGCGCCGAGGCCGCTGATCTGGACGGCATTGCCGCTCAGCGCCACATCCCCCATGAACTGGTTGGCGGTGTTCTGCAGGGTGATGTTACCCAGCGAGGTGAAATCCGCGTTTCCACCCACGTAGTAGCGCGCCGACTGGGTGAGGCTGGTGACGCTGTCGATGGACAGGTTGTTGTCGATATTCAGTGCGGCGGTGGATATCGCATTACCGGACAGGGACAGGTCATGCAGACGCATGACGCCCCCCGTAGCGCCCTGCAGGGCCACGTTGTCGGCCGCGGTGATGGCCAGGGTATCGCCATTGTCCGTGGTGCCGTTGAGCGGCCCGTTGATCCTGACCGAGCCAGCGGTGCTGGTCAGCGCCACATCGCCCAGCACGCGGCTGCTGCCCAGGTCGAGATTGCCCTCCGTGGCGATGTCGGCCGCCAGCTGGGTTTCCGCTGCGGTGATGGACGACAGGGACCCGATGGTGCTGATCGCCCCAAGGTGCACGGTGCCGGCCGCAGCATCGAGGCTCAGCGCGTGCGGTCCATTCAGGGTGCCGTAGAACGACAGCCCACCGAGCGTGCTGCTGAGGCTGGTATCCCCCTCGAGCAGCAGCGCGCCGGACCAGGACTGCGCGCCCTGTGTGACGAGGTTCTGCGGCAGGTAAAGCGTGGTGCCGCTGGCAGACAGCGAACCGACATCGACGCTGCCGAAGCGCAGCGTGCCATCGGCAACGACCTGGGCCGCGCCGCCGGCCTGCAGCGTGACCGCCCCGCCGAACACGTTGCCGCCCCGGCCCAGCGTGATGCCGTTGGTGGCGGTGAAACTGCTGGTGGTGTCGACATTGATGGCGGTGGCCGTGCTCTGGGAAATGCTGCCGCCGCTACTGATCGCCAGCGCCTGTGCATCCACGTCGCCCAGGTTCAGGTTGCCCTGGCTGGACAGCCTCACCGTGCCGCCCTTCAGGGCCACGCTGCCGCCGAACTGATTCTGCGGGTTGTCCAGGGTGATGTCGCCGGCAACATCGAACGTGGCCGCGCCACCTGCGGTGTAGCGACCGCCCTGCACCAGCCCCCCCTCACTCAGCGTGACAGTCAGCGCACCGCTGCTGTTGATGCCGGCACCGTCGAACGTGCCGCCGTTGATCGCCACGCTGCTGGCGGCGATGGCGCCATCCACGACGATGTCGCCACCCCGCAGGCCCAGTGCATCCGTCGATTGGATGGGCCCCCCCACGTGGATGTCACCGCTGCTGCTGGCCAGCGTCGCCGCGCCGGTCGCGTTGAGCGCGCCCTGCAGGTCGATGTTGCCCACGGTGGAAATGCTGCCGCCCAGCTGGGTGGCACCCGTGCCGGTGCGGGTGAGGCTGGCCAGCACGCTGCTGCCGCCCACGCGGCCGCCCAGGATGGCGAACCCATCGGTATCAAGCGTGAGCGCCCGTGCCGTGCCATCACTGTCGACGGTACCTGCCAGGCTGATGGTCTGGTTACCGCTGCTGGTGATCGCCACGTCGGCGCCCAGCCTGACGTTGCCCGACAGGCCGATGGCACCGCTGGTAGTGACGTTGCCGTTGAGCACGGTGGTGCCAGTGCCCAGGGTCTGCAGCGAGGACAGCGCCGTTGCACCGCCCACTGCGCCGCCGAAGGTCCTGGTGCCCGCGGTGTTGACCGTCAGCGCATGCGCGCCGTCCACGGTACCGCTGAAGGACACCGCCCCGCCCGACGCACTGGACAGCACAACGTTGCTGCCCAGCGTCGTCGGGCCGGTGTAGGCCTGGCCTCCGCTGCTGGCCACGTTGCCGGCCAGTGTAACCGCGCTGCCGGTGGCCGCCAGGCTGCCTACATTGAACGCGCCCAGTCGAAGTGCTTCGCTGCTGCCGAGTACCACCGCCCCGCCACTGCTACTGATGGTGTCGCCGAAGCGGTTCTCACCGTTGCTGAAGGTGAACCCGGCCAGGCTGCCGTTGCTGCCCGCCAGGCCGACAAGCGTGCTGGTTCCGCCCACCTGCAACGCGCCAGCCTGCCTCACTGAGGTGGTGGAGGTGAGCTGCAGGTTCTGGCCCACGGTGCCGTCCAACCAGGTAATGGCGTTGCTGTTGCTGTTGAGCATGGCGTTGCCGGTAACGTCCAGGTGGACCGCTCCCTTCAGGGCACCGACGGTCGCCCCGACCTGCTGGGTGATGCTTCCCCCTGCCAGGGAGATGTAGCCGCTGTTGAGCGTCCCGCCCAACTGCAGTGCACCGGAGGTGGACATCACGATGGCATCGGCATTGGCGGTTCCCCGCGTGGTCAGCGTGCCCGCGGTGCTGGTCATCGAGATCGACCTGGCGGTGGTGGACGTACCGAAATCGACGTAGGCCGCCTCGTTCGTGCTGAACACCAGGCTGCCACCGTCGATGCCCTGTGCCTGCACGACACCGGAGCTGTTGATGCCGTAGCTGACGACCTCTGCCTGCATCCTCGCCTGCATGTCCACCGATGCGCCCGAGATGGTCCCGGTATGGCTGATGGCCGCGGCGCTGGCGCTGGCGGTGCCGGCGGAGCTGGTGATGGTGTGGCTCCAGGTACCCGGCTGGGTCAGGCTGGGAGCGGAGGACTGCACGAGCAAGGAGTTGACCTTGCTGCCGACGATCAGACTGGCGTTGCCTGCGGCGTTGATGACGCCGGTGTTCTGGATGGCGCCGCCGATCAGGCTGACACCACCGGTAGCGGCGATGAGGGTGCCACGGTTGACGATGGGGGCGGGCTGCCCGGACCCGGTGAAGGTCCAGCTCATGGGCAGGTCGCCCGATCCACTCAGATCCAGGGCGGCGGTGTTGGGCGACAGCGACGTAGCCAGCAGGCCACCGACGTTCACCGAACTGGTGCCGCTGAACACCATGCCGTTGGTGTTGACCAGGATGACGTTGCCCAGCGAGGACAACGAACCACTGATCTGCGAGGCAGCGCCGGAGATGATGTTGATGGACCCGGCTGCGGTACCCGGCATCTCGAAGGTGACCGAGCTGCCCGAGGCGATGTCGAAGCTGGACCAGTTGATCAACGAGACCTTGCCGTTCTGGCTGATGGTCATCGTGTTCCCGTTCTGGCTCATGGTGGCGCTGCCCTGCACCGGTGCGAAGCCGGTCGGCAGGTCGGCTGCCTGCGTGGCCGGGATCATGGCAACGAACACCGCTGCAGCCAGCAGCGAGGGCCGCAGTCGGCCGGCACGTGCGCTGCGCGTCACGGCGCGCTGCGGCGTGTTGGCGAATTCAGCAGCGACCTGGACCTGGCCGAGTGCGGCATTGAAGACAAGGCGGTAGATGCGGTTCATGTCGATGTCCTTAGAACGTGCTGCTGATGCGCGCCCAGTACTGGGTGCTGCGTTGATCGCTGCCGATGTAGCTGCCGGTGGGTTTGGCCGCACTCACGTCAAGCCGCAACTCGGGCTTCCAAGGCAGGCGCAGGCGCATGCCAAGGCCAGCGCCTTCCAAGGTGGCTGGCAGCGCACCCCGGCGTCGGTTGGCAGCGGCCGGTGAACTGCGTCCCCAGTCATAGAACAGGTTCACCTCGAACAGGTCGCCCCACCGTCGTCCATCGAACGGCGAAGGCGCATCGGCGAAGCCCGGGGCACTGAGCTGGTACTCGAAAGTGGCCTGCACGCCGCGATCATCCAGCGCGCTGGACAGTGGGTAGGCGCGCACGCTGGTGGGGCCGCCGATGCTGAACTGTTCCAGCGGGGTAAGCGCATCGTCGGTGAACTGGGCGCTGCCGCGCAGCAGCATCCGCTGGTTGCCCGGCAGCGCCTGCAGGCGGACCAGGTTGGCGCGCACGATCCAGAAATAGGCGGTGTGCGAGGGATACAGCCAGTTCAATGCCGGTGATTCATCGTTGATCGACTTGCGGACCGACACCTGTGCCAGGTTGATGCCGCGCCAGCGCTGGTCGGTATGGCGCAGGCTCAGTCCAGCGTCGATCACATCAAAGGTATGCCGCGACAACTGCATGCCCAAGGCGTCCAGCGTTGACTGTTCGTGCACCCAACGTGCCGAAGCCTGTACCTGCAGGTTGCTGCGCTGGATGAACTTCCAGTCACTGCCTGCATAGAACAAGGTGGTGGGGCCGGTCAGCTGCATGGCCGCGAGCGGCCCGTTGTTGATCTCCATTTCGCTGCGGCTGGCGCCGGCGGTGGCGCTGAGGCCATCGATGCTGGACGAGGGGATGCTCAGCGACAGCGCGGCCTGCCAGCTGTCGGCCGGGTCCAGTCCGTAGCCCAGGCTGGCAGCAAGCACATCGCCCGCACCCAGTGCGTTGAAGGCGCTGACGCCCAGTTCGGCGCGGTATTTGCCGGTGCTGTCGGTGCCGTGGTTGCTCAGCCCGGCAGTGATCTCGTAGGGATGGGCGCTGTCCTCGGCGACCAGCACGATGTCGGTGTCGCCGGGCTCGAGGCCGGGTTGCAGCACCGAGCTGACCGATACGCCGGGCAGGTCACGGGCATACAACAGGGCGCGTTCCAACTCGGGCCTGCGCAGGGGGCGGCCGATCAGCCCCAGGCTGCTGGCGCTGAGCTGGTCGTCGCGGTAGCGGCGGCTGCCCTGCACCAGTACCCGCCCAACCCGGCCTTCCATGACCTTCAAGGTCAGGGTCTGGCTGTCACCGATCTGCTGCGGCGGGATATAGGCCACCGATACCAGAAAGCCCGCATCGCGGTAGGTCTGGGTGATGCGGGCGGTGATCTGCTCGATCTGCGCGAAGCTGAGCGCCGCCGGCAGCGTCGGGCTGATCTCCTGCAAGGCCTGGTTGGCCATGGTCTCCACCGCGCTGCGGCTGATGCCATTGGCCGGATGTTCGCCAACCCCTTCCACCGTGATTCTCGCGACCAGTACGCTGTTGGCAGGTGCTGCACCGGGATCGGCGGCCACGGCGGCGGCTGGTTGGCCAAGGACCAGCGCCGTGACAAGCAGGGCCGCGCTGGCGCGCAGGGAGCGGAGTGGGCGGGGGGATCGGTCGGAGCGGTGCATCAGCGGGGTGGTCCTTGCGTTTCAACTGGAGGGCACGGGGCCAGGAAGGCCACGGGCCTACTCTGTTAACCGTAGGAACCGCGATGAGACGATCACCGAAATCAGGTAACTGGCCCTATTTGTGATGCGCATCACACTGAAGGGCGGTGCTGCGCAACGTCGCTGCAGCCGGATGAACAGGCGGTCAGGCGGCTGGAACGGGCTACAATCGACAGCTCCCTCGCCCAGTTCCAGGAGCTGTGATGTTCCCGCGTGAAGCCCGTATCGAGTCCTACGATCCCGAGTTGGCCAAGGCCATTGCCGATGAGTGCCAGCGTCAGGAAGACCATGTCGAGCTGATTGCCAGCGAGAACTACGCCAGCCCGATGGTGATGGAAGCGCAGGGCAGCCAGCTGACCAACAAGTACGCCGAGGGTTACCCGGGCAAGCGCTACTACGGTGGCTGCGAGTACGTGGACATCGCCGAGAAGCTGGCCATCGACCGCCTGAAGCAGCTGTTCGGCGCCGACTACGCCAATGTGCAGCCGCACAGCGGCTCGCAGGCCAACCAGGCTGTCTACTTCGCGCTGCTGCAGCCGGGCGACACCATCCTGGGCATGAGCCTGGCCCATGGTGGTCACCTGACCCACGGCGCCAAGGTCAATGCCTCGGGCAAGATCTTCAATGCGATCCAGTACGGCGTGAACGAAGCCGGCCTGATCGACTATGACGAAGTCGAGCGCCTGGCACTGGAGCACAAGCCGAAGATGGTGGTGGCTGGTTTCTCCGCCTATTCGCAGGTCATCGACTGGGCGCGCTTCCGCGCCATCGCCGATAAGGTCGGTGCCTACCTGTTCGTGGACATGGCGCACGTCGCCGGTCTGGTCGCTGCCGGCGTCTACCCGAACCCGATCGAACACGCGCACGTGGTCACCTCCACCACCCACAAGACCCTGCGCGGTCCGCGTGGCGGCATCATCATTGCCAAGGGCGCTGGCGAGGAAATCGAGAAGAAGCTGCAGTCGATCGTGTTCCCGGGCATCCAGGGCGGTCCGCTGATGCACGTCATCGCCGCCAAGGCCGTGGCCTTCAAGGAAGCGCTGGAGCCGGAATTCAAGGCCTACCAGCAGCAGGTGGTGAAGAACGCCCAGGCCATGGCGACCACGCTGATCGCGCGTGGCTACAAGATCGTCTCCGGTGGCACCCAGAACCACCTGATGCTGGTCGACATGATCGGCAAGGACGTGTCCGGCAAGGACGCGGAAGCCGCGCTGGGCAAGGCCCACATCACCGTCAACAAGAACTCGGTGCCGAATGACCCGCGTTCGCCGTTCGTGACCTCGGGCCTGCGCCTGGGCACCCCGGCCATCACCACCCGCGGTTACCAGGAAGCCGACTGCGTCGCGCTAGCCAACTGGATCGCCGACGTGCTGGACGCGCCGGCCGATGAGGCCGTCATCGCCCGCGTGCGTGATGCCGTCAGCGAGCAGTGCCGCAAGTACCCGGTTTATGGCTGACCGGCGTCGGGTGTCAGCGGTTGTTGACGCCCGTTCTGCCCTGAGCTGACCGCATCACCCCGGGTTGGGCGCTTGCCCCGGCCCGGGGTTTGTTGTATCTGCGTTACAGGTTTTCCACGTCGCATGCGCGGCGCCTGATGTCCAAGGCTTGAAACATGCATTGCCCGTTCTGCCAGCACACCGATACCCGCGTGATCGACTCGCGCGTTTCCGAGGATGGCGCCACCATCCGCCGCCGCCGTGGCTGCGAAGCCTGTGGCGAACGTTTCAGCACGCTGGAAACCATCGAGCTCAAGCTGCCAGTCATCGTCAAGAGTGACGGCGGCCGCGAAGCCTTTGATGCGCGCAAGCTGCGTGTGGGTTTCGACCGCGCGCTGCAGAAGCGGCCGGTATCGGAAGAACGCATCGAGGCGGCGGTGCGCGCGGTGGTGCACCAGCTGCGCATGTGCGGCGAACGCGAAGTGCCGTCGATCAAGGTCGGCGGTTTCGTGATGGACGAGCTGCGCAAGCTTGATCACGTGGGCTATGTGCGTTTCGCCTCGGTCTACCGCAGCTTCGAGGACGTGGCCGATTTCCGCGACGAGATCGAGAAGCTGGAGCGTGATCATTCCAGTGACGAGGATCAGCTGCCGTTGTTGGCGCATGCGCGGGCGGAAGCAGCGCGGGCAGGCAAGAACGGCAAGCGCTGATTGCTGCGTGTGCAGGGAAGGGAGGCCGGAGTGGCAATGCGATCAGCGGCACGGCGGTTTTCACGCAATGGACTGGTAATGCTCGCGTTGTCGTTGGCATTGCCCGTGCAGGCCCAGGAGCGATCCAGTCCCGTGGATATGGCCGAGCGTGCTCGATTGGCTGCGCAGCAGGCCGTCGACGCTGCTGCTGGGCTGGATCAAGCGCAGGGCGGGCCATCTCCCTGCGTGGAGGAGGCCTGTACGCCACAGGCGCTGGCAGGGCGTTATCGCATCGTTGAAGACGGATATGCAGGCTCGGTCCTGGAGCTGGGTGGCGACGGGAACTACGCGTTGACGTTGGCGATGCTTCCCATGCCCCGCAGTTCGAAAGGGCAATGGTCGCTGGCCGACGGCATGCTTTTGCTGCATCCGCGCGATGATCTCGCCGATACCGTGCAACTCGTCCCGCATGAAGCAAGGTCGGCCGAGCGCGCACAGCTGGCACAGCTGCTTGCCGACCTGGAGCAGGCGCATCCGGACCCGGCTGATCGCAAGGGCCAGGAGGAACGTGAGGAGCTGCAGGCGCAATTGGCGGACACGCACGTAGCTGGCAGGCCGCTGTATGTGAATCTGCTTGATCCAATGAGCGGTGTGGCCAGCGAAGGCATACAGGTGGTGCTGGAGTTGGCCCAGGGCGAGCTGGCCGCCGAGGGCAGGTTGCCGGAGGGGAACACCTATCGCTTTCCGTCGCCGGCGCCGGGGCAGGTCGTGACAGGCCTGCGCCTGCACTTCCCGGGCATGGACCAATCGCTGCGATTGCCACTGCAACCGCCGCTGCGGCCCGGTTACCAGGTGCTGTTCGATGGCTGTGCGATTGGCCTGTGCGAATCGGCAACGATGGGCCTGCTGTTGGAGCAGGGCGATGATGGCGCGCGTCTGCATGCCCTGGGCGTGGGCATGTTCCAGCGTGTGAACCACTAATACATTGAGTACGCGGCCCCTGTCGTGGCTGCCAGAGTCGAATCCGATGAAGTTCATCAATCTGCAGGACCGGCGCGAACTGCTGCCGGCAATCGCGCAAGCCCATGTACAGGCTTTCGGCACGCTGCTTCCCGACTGGACCGTGGCCCAGGCCGAGGCGGAGCTGGCCATGCAGCAGCGCCACACCATTCCCTGCAGCTGGTTGGCGGAAGATGCCGATGGCTGGTTGGGCTCGGTGAGCCTGCTGCATGATGATCACGAGCAGATCCGCGGCTGGTCGCCATGGCTGGCCTCGTTGTACGTCAGTCCGGCTGCGCGTGGCAAAGGCGTGGGTGCGGCACTGGTCGCGCATTGCGTCGCGCAGGCCGCGGCGCTGGCTGTGCCGGTGCTGTACCTGTATTGCGAAGCGCCGCTGGTGGGCTGGTATCGGAGCCTGGGCTGGCATGTGCATGCCGAGCTGCAACTGGGGCCGCTGGCGATCACGGTGATGGCAGTGGATACGTGCCATGCCTGAAGTGTGCCGGAACGGTGATGCTGGGCTTGCTGCGCATACACTTGTCCGCGACCGTTGCCGCCATGAGCAGCGTGCCGCATTCGTAATGAGGTTTTGCCGATGAGTCAGTTCACCGCCACCGATCACCTGTTGATGGCCCGCGCGCTGCGTCTTGCCGAACGTGCCGCCTGGACCACGCGGCCCAACCCGATGGTGGGCTGCGTCATCGCGCACGGTGATGAGGTAGTGGGCGAGGGCTGGCATCAGCGTGCCGGCGGCCCGCATGCCGAGGTGTTCGCGCTGCGACACGCAGGTGAGCGTGCCCGTGGCGCGACCGCCTACGTCACCCTGGAGCCCTGCGCGCATTACGGGCGCACGCCGCCGTGTGCATTGGCCTTGATCGATGCTGGCGTTGGCCGGGTGGTCGCGGCGATGGCCGATCCCTTCCCGGATGTGGATGGTGGCGGCTTTGCCTTGCTGCGACAGGCCGGCATCACCGTTGACGTGGGTTTGATGGCGGCGCAGGCGCGTGAGCTCAATCGTGGCTTCCTGTCGCGCATCGAGCGTGGTCGCCCGTTCGTGCGGGTGAAGCTGGCCGGCAGCCTGGACGGGCGCACGGCAATGGCCAGCGGTGAATCAAAGTGGATCACCGGTGAAGCCGCGCGCGCCGATGTGCAGCACTGGCGTGCGCACGCTGGCGCGATCCTGACCGGTGCGGCCACGGTAATGGCGGATGATCCGCTGTTGACCGCGCGACCGGATGCAGGTGAGTTTCTTCCGCCGCTGCGCGTGGTGCTGGACACACGACTGCGTAGTCTGGCCTGCAGGCGCGTTCGCCAAGGCGATGCGCCCACCTTGTATCTGCATGATCCGGCGGTACTTGCACCGGAATTGGATGGTGCCGAATTTGCTGGTGTCCTGGTGCAGGACGATGGCCGGCTTGATCTGGCTGAAGTGATGGCGGTACTGGCTGCGCGTGGCATCAACGAAGTGCATGTCGAAGCCGGGCCAGTCCTGTGTGGTGCCCTGCTCAAGGCCGGATTGGTGGACGAGTTGCTGCTGTATATGGCACCGCTACTGATGGGCGACAGTGCGCGGCCGCTGTTGGCAGGCCTGGGCATCGATGCGATGGCGCAGGTGCAGCGCTTGCAGTTGGTGGATACCCGCATGCTGGGGCAGGATCTGCGCCTGCTTCTGCGGCCGGAATAAAACCGGTCTGCAGTTGTAGGAGCGGCGTAAGCCGCGAAGCACGTACATCATCAGATCGCGCCAGCAGCACGATGTTTCATTGATGCCAGCTTCGCGGCTTACGCCGCTCCCACAAGGCCGTGCAGGTGTTGATGCCGCTGTCTGGTTGCGCAAACCGCGAAAAAAAAAGGGGCCTTTCGGCCCCCGCTGCATTAATCCCGGTGTCGCCGGATCAGAAGCTGGCGCGCACGCCGACCGAGTACTGGGCAAGATCACCCAGCCACTGGCCTTCAGCAACAACGCCCCAGTGCTTGTTGAACTTGATCTGGCCGCCCAGCACGCCGACAAACTCGGTGCTCATATGGTTGCCATCGGCGATGCCGCCCTTGATCCACGCTTCGGTACGTGTAAACGGGGTGCCACGCAGACCGATGGTTACGCGACCAGCGTCGGTGTGGTCCTTGTCGGAATAATTGTCTTCGCCTGCGCCGCGGAGTTTGAACTCCGAGCCAAGCCGCAGCCAAGCTGCGTCGGCGGTGAAGTCGGCGCGCTCGCTCAGATTCATGTGGAAACCGGCGCCGAGTTCGGACACGCCGACCAGCAGCTTCTCACGCTCGCCGTGACCTAGTTTGTAGGTCTTGCTGGCGCGCGAATAGCCGCCGAATACGTTGAACTTTTCGGCGACATCAAACGAACCGCGCAGGTAGGCGCCGCCCAGGTTCGGGTCGTTCAGTTCGTTGTTGTTGATCTGCAGCTGGGCCGAGCCGGCTTCAACATAGGTGTAGCTCAGCTCGTCGGCCGAGGCGACAGCAGGTGCGGCGGCCAGCATGGCGGCCAGAATCAAAGTCTTGCGCATCGAATCCTCTTTGGTGCGATGTCCGTGTCGACCAGCCCGTTGCGGGCCGGAACCGCAACGTCATGTAACGGCGGGGCGGAGTCTAATGAAGTTTTTACATGTGACAAGCCGCATTGGCGCGCGGATCCTCGACCTGTCCGCCATGCCCGCAGGAACTCGTTTCTTCGCGACAGCCTTGTTTTCAAGCGGTTTGGCGAAGCATCGTTCCGTGTTGTGGAAGATTCCCGGTTGCCTGTGGCTGCAATCAACACTGCTGACTTTCAGAGCAATCCTATTATCAGTCGCTCTGATTCCACCTACTTTGTGCCCGCTCCATGATGGGTGGTGCGCTCAGAGGTAGTGGTCGTCTTGAAGTTTGAAAGTGCTCTGTTCCTCTGTGTCGCGCTCATCTGGTTCTTGGCAGCGGCCATGTCGGCCTGGCAGGACCGGGCGATGATCGGTCTGGGTAGCCTGTTCGTGCTGGTGAGTGTTGGCAGTTTCTTCAGGCCCAGGCGGTAGCGGGCGTTTCACCGACTGATGCGTTGGTCGCTTGGGCTGCGGGAAGCTGTGTCCAGCAGCCTTGAAGGCGGGCGCTGGCTCCTGTTCCATGGGTGGGAAGCACTTGTTCAGCTGGGTCAGGGGCTTCACGTGATCGGCGCTGCTACAATCAGCGCGCCGGTTCACCGGCACATACAAACGTCTTCAGGGCGGGGTGCAACTCCCCACCGGCGGTAGGTGCAATGCCCCCAAAGGGGTGCTGTGCGAGCCCGCGAGCGCTCCGGCAAGGCCCGCACAGCAGTGCGGTTGCCCGGTTGGAGGTCAGCAGATCCGGTCAGATGCCGGAGCCGACGGTCATAGTCCGGATGAAAGAAGACGGTGTTTCGGGCCCTTTGCGGGGTCCGTGCGCCTGTTTGCCTTGCGGCGTTTTTCGCTCATCTACTGCGGAGAACGTTAGTGTTCACTGGAATCATCGAAGGCGTCGGCCGTCTGGCCGCACGCGAACCCATCGGCGGCGATGTCCGCTTCACCTTTGCCGTCGGCAGCCTGCCGTTCGAGCAGGTGCAGATGGGTGAGAGCATCGCCGTCAATGGCGTTTGCCTGACCGTCATCGATTTCGACGGCAGCAGCTTCAAGGCCGATGCCTCAACCGAAACCCTGGACCTGACCACGCTTGGTGGCCTGGCCGAAGGTGCCGTGATCAACCTTGAGCGCGCCATGCGCCCGACCGACCGCCTTGGCGGCCATCTGGTCAGTGGCCACGTCGATGGCCTCGGCAAGGTGCTGTCCATCCATGAGGACGCGCGCGCGCTGCGCTGGCGCTTTGCCGCGCCCAAGGCGCTGCTCAAGTACATCGCCAAGAAAGGCTCGATCTGCGTGGATGGCGTCAGCCTGACCGTCAACGAAGCCGACGACGAGGGCTTCGAGGTCGCGCTGATCCCGCACACCGTCGCCAATACCGCGTTTTCCGCCACTGGCGTCGGCAGCGCGGTGAACCTGGAAATCGATCTGGTTGCCCGCTATGTCGAGCGCCTGCTGGGCCAAGGAGCCGCACAATGAATTTCGCCCCCGTTCCCGAACTGCTGGAAGAGATCCGCGCCGGTCGCATGGTGGTCATCGTCGATGACGAGGACCGCGAGAACGAAGGCGACCTGATCATGGCTGCCGAGCTGGTCAAGCCGTCGGACATCAACTTCATGGTCACCCACGGCCGCGGCCTGGTCTGCCTGCCGCTGACCCGCACGCGCGCAGCCGACCTCGGCCTGGCGCCGATGGTGCAGGCCAATACCGCGCAGTTCCAGACCAATTTCACGGTCAGTATCGAGGCCGCCGAAGGCGTGACCACCGGCATCTCCGCGCATGACCGGGCCCACACGATCCGCACCGCGGTGAAGGCCAATGCCAAGCCGTCCGACCTGCACCAGCCGGGCCACATCTTCCCGCTGATCGCCCAGCCGGGCGGCGTGCTGACCCGCGCCGGCCACACCGAAGCCGGCGTCGACCTGGCCATGCTGGGCGGGCTGGAACCGGCGGGCGTGCTGGTGGAGATCCTCAATCCCGACGGCAGCATGGCGCGCCGCCCGGAGCTGGAGGTGTTCGCCCGCGAGCATGGCCTGAAGATGGGCTCGATCGCCGACCTGATCGCCTACCGCCTGGCCACCGAGCACACCGTCGAGCGCGTGGACGAGCGCGATATCGATACCGAATTCGGCGCTTTCAAGCTGGTCACCTACCGCGACCGCATCGCCAATGACCTGCATTTCGCGCTGGTCCGCGGTACCCCGGACAAGGACACCCCGACGCTGGTCCGCGTGCAGGTGGAAAACCCGCTGGCCGACCTGCTGCATTGGCGCCGGGATGACTTCGGCGTGGCCAATACCGATGCGCTGCGCGCCATCGACGCCGCCGGCAGCGGCGTGATGGTGGTGCTGTCGGCGCCGCGCGACACCAATTCACTGTTGGCGCGCCTGCGCCAGCAGCCGGTGCCGGTTACCCCGGGCAAGGACAAGGACGTGGGTCAGTGGCGCCGCAACGGTGCCGGTGCCCAGATCCTGTCGGACCTGGGGCTGGGCAAGCTGCGCGTGCTCGGCACCCCGCGCCGGCAGATCGGCCTGGCCGGTTACGGGCTGGAAATCGTCGAAACCGTGCAGCCCTGAGCCGTCGGCACCACCTGCAAGCCCGGCTCGGCCGGGCCTGCAGCTGTTTTCTGCGTCGCGGGTTAAGCCCCCGCACGTTAGACTTACCCACCTTTTGGATCTCCATACCCCCATGAGCCACTACGAAGGCGACCTCCGCCCGGCCGGATCGGCCCGTTTTGCCATCATTGCCAGCCGCTGGAACGCCCGCATCACCGATGCATTGGTGACCGGCGCACGCCAGAGCCTGGCCGGCAACGGTATCGGCGAGGACGCAATCGACGTGGTGCGTGTACCCGGTGCCTGGGAAATCCCGCTGGTTGCAGCGCGCCTGGCTGCGGCCGGGCAGCACGCTGCAATCATCACCCTGGGCTGCGTGATCCGTGGCGATACCCGCCACTATGAGCACGTTGCCGACCGTTGTGCCGAAGGCCTGATGCGCGCCCAGCTGGATTTCGGCGTGCCGGTGCTCAACGGCGTACTGGCGGTGGAGCGGGTGGAAGATGCCGAGGCTCGCGCAGGTGGCAGCCACGGCAACAAGGGTGAGGAAGCCGCCTTGGCGGCAATTGAAATGGTCAATCTTCTGGAACAGCTGCCATGAACAACAAGAACAACGGCAAGCCTGCCGGAAAGCCGGTTCGTCGCGACGGCATTGACCCGGTGCTGCGCTCGCGCGCGCGCCGCCGTGCCCTTCAGGCCATCTACGCCTGGCAGATCTCCGGTGGCAACGCCGAATCGCTGCTGGCCCAGTTTGCCCATGAGCAGGCGCACGAAATCGCCGACCTGGCGTATTTCGAAAGCCTGCTGCGTGGTGTGCTCGACAACCGCCGTGACCTGGACGAGGCGCTGGCGCCGTTCGTCGACCGTGCGGTCGAGGAAGTGGACGCCATCGAACGTGCGGTGCTGCGCGTGGCCGCCTACGAGCTGCGTTACCGCCAAGACGTGCCGTACCGCGTGGTGATCAACGAAGCCATCGAAACCGCCAAGCGTTTTGGTTCCGAACACGGCCATACCTACGTCAATGGCGTGCTCGACCGCGCCGCCGTGGAGTGGCGCAAGACCGAGTCCAGCCAATAAGCGCTGGCGGCGTGATCGCCGCGCTTGGGGTTTGCCACAACGCCGGGCCGGCATCATCGGTGCCGGCGTTGTTGTTTTTGAGGGAGCGCAGTGATGAGCCTTGACGAGTTTGGCCTGATCGAACGCATCCGCCGGCGCACCGGCGCGCGGGCGGACATCGTGTTGGGGATCGGTGACGACGCCGCACTGTTGCAACCGGCGGCCGGCCAGCAACTGGTGGTGACCACCGATACGCTCAATGTTGGCGTGCACTTTCCGGCGGAGACGCCGCCGGCCGATATCGGTTGGAAGGCATTGGCGGTGAACCTGTCCGATCTGGCCGCCATGGGCGCGCAACCGGCCTGGTGCAGTCTGTCGCTGTCACTGCCCGATGCCGACCCGGACTGGGTCGATCAGTTCGCCCAAGGTTTCTTCCAGCTGGCCGATCTGCATGGTATCGCCCTGATCGGTGGCGACACCACGCGTGGCCCGCTGTCGATCTCCATCACCGCGATGGGCCAGATAGCCGCGGGGCAGGCGCTGCGCCGCGATGCCGCCCAGCCCGGCGATGACATCTGGGTCAGCGGCGTGCCGGGTGAAGCCGGTTTGGCCCTGGCGCTGTGGCAGCAGCACGTCCTGGATGTCAGCCGGAATGCTGGCGATGCGGCACTGGAACACCTGCGCCAGCGCCTGGCGCGGCCAACGCCTAGGGTTGAGCTGGGCCGCGCGTTGCGGGGTTTGGCGACGGCTGCGGTGGATGTGTCCGATGGTCTGCTCGCGGATCTGGGGCACATCTGCGCACGCAGCGGGGTTGCCGCCGATGTGCTCGAACATGCATTGCCGGCCTCGTCGGCGGCTGCGCAGGCGGGCCTGTCCGAGGCGTTCAATACCTCTCGTGCCAGTGCCGGTGACGACTATGAGTTGTGCTTCACCGCGCCACCGGGACAACGGCAGGCCCTGCATGAAACCATGGCATCCGTAGCAGTTCCGCTTACCCGTATTGGCTATATTCGAGCCGGGACAGGGGTACAGGTGATCAACCAGGAGGGTGTTGTGCAGGGGGCATCGAAGCAGGGCTACAACCACTTTTCAGGTGCAGGGGACTAGGGGAACCCCGTAATCAGTAAGGCTGATTTCTGTGTTCACGCGGCATCCACGTATTCATATTTAACATCTCGTTCGTGATGGAAGTCGCGGTTTGGTGCAATCGAGAGTCTGCATCCGGCGACAGCAGACAGGGGGAAGTAGTGGTGGAAACAGCAACGTTGGAAAAAGTGAGGGCGAAGATGAGTGATGTAGGTACGCCCTCGGTCACGGTGGACAGCCGTGCCTTGGAAACAGCACTCGATACCGTCATTGAACGCAACGTTGGCATTTCCATGCTGCTGGTCTCCACGGCCGATGGCCGTGCGATCGCTCACCGTTCGTTGAACAAGCTCGATCCACGGCGCTTGTCGGCGATGAGCAATTCCTTCTTGACGCTTGGGGAAACCTTGTCGCGCGAGCTCGGCCTGACGGCGGCCGACTACGTGACCATGTCCACCTCACAGGGCAGCATGGTGCTGGTACGCGTTGCCGCGGACCGGCCCTATACGCTGGCCGCGCTCGGCCATGCCGATACCTCCCTTGCCATCCTGCTGTATGCCGCTCGCGATGCTGCGGCGCGGATCAAGGTGTTGCTGTAACTCTCTTGTTGTAAATCATCGGTGCTGCAGCTTGCCTGGCATGCCAGGGAGGTAGCGCGGGTGAACGGCTTCGAGTACGACAACCGATGCGATGCCGGTGCTGCAGAGCGGCCCGGTCGCATTCAACACTTAGACAACAATCGATCAGGAACGGAGAAAAACATGGCTGGGAACGTCAAGCTAGACAAGTTGAATGAAATCGCTGGTTTCGTCGGTGCAGCGCTGGTCGACAGCGACAGTGGCATGGCCCTGGGCATGCTCGGCGGTGGCCCGATCAATCTGGAAGTTGCTGCTGCCGGCAACACCGAAGTGGTGCGCGCGAAGCGCCGCGTTGCTGCCTCGCTCGGCATCACCGATGCGATCGAAGACATCCTGATCACCCTGACCAGGCAGTACCACCTGATCCGTCCGCTGGAAAGCAACGCGGACCTGTTCCTGTACGTGGTGCTGGACCGTTCGCGCGCCAACCTGGCGCTGGCACGCCACGAGCTGAAGTCGTTCGAACAGACGCTCGATTTCAAGTGATGCAATGACGTGCTGGAGGAGCCGGGCCGGGCCACCCCCCCCCCCCAATAAATGGGCACACAAACAGTGTAGAAACCCAAAGTGGACCCCCCCCCCCCATAAATACGGGCCGGA
>NZ_JBRREC010000006.1:0-83495 GCF_056760015.1 Stenotrophomonas sp. STEN029
GCTTTGGGCTTTGGGCTTGGGCTTGGGCTTGGGCTTTGGCTTGGGCTTGGGCTCTGGCTTTTGGCTCTGGTTCTGAAGCCCCTCTCCCGCCTGCGGGAGAGGGGTTGGGGTGAGGGCAGCTCTTGGCTCTTAAGGCTCCGCTCCAAAAACACCCCTCCCCAACCCTCCCCTTCGCTGCACGAAAGGGAGGGAGCAAATCTCAAAGCGGAAGCACCGCCCGCTGACGCCTGACCGGCGAGGCCCCTGCCGAGCATGGCTCGGCACTACATCCAAGCCTCTTGCCTGCGGTGAGCGGGGAGCGCAAACAAAAACACCGGCCATTGGCCGGTGTTCTCAATTCAGCAGCAACAGCCCAGAGACTGCGCCGCCAAAGCCTTATTTACGCTTCTTGCGCACATAGAGCACCAAGGAGTGCTCCTCCAGCTCGAAACCGTGTTCCGCAGCGATCTTCCGCTGCAGCTCCTCGATTTCCGGGCTTTCGAACTCGATGATCTTGCCCGAGTCCACATCGACCATGTGGTCGTGGTGGCCGCCGCGGTCCAGCTCGTAAACCGCCTGGCCGCCTTCAAAATTGTGCTTGAGGACCAGCCCGGCCGCCTCGAACTGGGTCAGTACACGGTAAACCGTGGCCAGCCCGATCTCATCACCGCAATCAAGCAACTGGCGGTAGATGTCTTCGGCGGTAAGGTGGTGGTGTTGGGGGGTGTTCTGTTCAAGCAGGGCAAGGATGCGCATCCGCGGATGCGTTACCTTCAAGCCGACTTTGCGCAGGTCATTGGATTCCATAGCCATCGTGTTCATTGGCGGTTTAACGCCAGTTATCTCCGGTCAGATCGCGCTGGGTGCCGGGGAGTGTATCATCGACCTGATTTCCTCAACCGCCCTACCTAATGCGCAACCTACTGTTGATCGCCGTTGTCGCCCTGTCCACTACTGGCTGCGGCATCATCTACAAGCAGCCCATCTATCAGGGCAACCTGATCCGTGAACAGTCCGTTGCGCAGCTGCAGGCCGGCCAGAGCAAGCAGCAGGTCAACGCGCTGCTGGGCACGCCGTCCATTGCCGACCCCTTCCATGCCCAGCGCTGGGACTACACCGCCAGCCAGCGTGTGAACCGCTTGGGCAAGACCGAGGTGAAGAACTTCACCGTGTTCTTCGAGAACGACCTGGTCACCCGCTGGGAAGGTGAGTATTTCCCGACCCAGGATGCGGATCTGGCCCGTAACAGCGTGCGTCAATTCGGCCGCAACCTGGCCAAGGACAAGAAGAAGGGCCGCTGATCCAGCGCCCCCCTTCGCAGGGTCAATCGCCGCCGCGCGCCCGCCGGCGGCGATTTTCTTTGGGGTCGGCCAGCAAGGGGCGTAGCAGCTCCACCCGGTCACCGTCCTGCAGCAACTGCTGCGGACGCGCCAGCACGCCGTGCACCGCCATTGCCGCCGCCTCGGCAGCGCCATCCAGCGCCGCCTCGGCCACCGCATCAGCGACCGTGCAGCCCTCTGGCAGCTCAAGCTGCCGCAGCTGGTAACGGTTCGGCCAGGCCAGCACCACCTCTACACGCATCGCTCAGAGTTCCTGATCGGCCACGCGCACGAAATCGTTGACCATGCGATCGGCCAGGCCCTGGAAGCCCAACGCCAGGGCCGGCCCGAGCAGGCGCGAGGTCGGCTCGAACTCCAGCTCCAGGCTGACCTTGCAGGCGCTCTCGGACAGGGCGTGGAACTCCCAGCGGCCGTGCAGGCGCTTGAACGGGCCTTCGCGCAGCTTCATATCGATGCTGTGCGGGCGCTGCAAGGTGTTTTCGGTCATGAACCAGGTACGGAACGAACCCAGCCCCAGATCCAGCCGGGCAACCAGCCGCTCCTCGCCCTGCTCCAGGATTTCCGCTTTGTCACACCAGCGGAACCGGCCAGGATAGGCGGCGACATCATTGACCAGGTTGAACATGCGCTCGGCGGAGTGTTCGACCAGCGCGCTGCGACGAATGGTAGTCATGGCAATACAGAAAGTGTTCGGGGAGCCCCCGAATCGGAGACAATACGGAAATGAGCACGAAACACAGCAAGGATAAAGCAAAGAACGGGACGGCCGACAAAACCATCTCGTTGAACAAGCGCGCGCGCCACGAATACCACCTGGAAGAGCGGGTCGAAGCAGGCCTGGTGCTGCAGGGCTGGGAGGTCAAGGCCATCCGCGCCGGTCGCGGCAACATGACCGACGCCTACGCCTATGTGAAGGATGGCGAGATCTACCTGATCGGCGCGCAGATCACACCGTTGATCCAAGCCTCCACCCACACCATTCCGGAAGACCGCCGCCAGCGCAAACTGCTGCTGCACCGTCGCGAGATCGACAAGCTGATCGGCCGGGTCGAACGCGATGGCTACACGCTGGTGCCAACCGCGATGTACTGGAGCAAGAACAAGATCAAGCTCGAGATCGCGCTGGCCAAGGGCAAGCAGAACCACGACAAGCGCGATACCGCCAAGGAACGCGACTGGGCCCGCGAAAAGCAGCGCGCGATGCGTGCCCACAACCGCAACGCCTGATGTCGGCACAGCGCGCGGTGCAGGTCGCCAGCGCGCAGGATGTGCAGGCGCTGTGCGCACGGCTGCTGGCCTTCAATCGCAACGCCAGCGGCAACAGCTTCGATGAGCTGCCAGTGCAGCTGGCCAGCCATGACCGGGACGGAACCCTGCGCGGCGGACTGCTCGGCGACGTCTGCGCAGGCTGGCTCGCCATCCATGTACTGTGGGTCGATCCGGAGCTGCGCGACCAAGGGCTGGGCAGCCAACTGCTGCTGGAAGCCGAACAACAGGCCAAGGCCGCAGGTGCACACAGCGTTGTGCTGGACACCTTCGACTGGCAGGCCGAGGGCTTCTATCTGCGCCACGGCTACGAAGTCTTCGGCCGTCTGCCCGACTTTCCGCCCGGCCACGAGCGCATCTATCTGCGCAAGACGCTTTAACCCATCAAGATCCGGCGCAGATGGCGTCGCTGGGTTCCGGGTGCCTGCAAGGCCGCGTACAGCACGCTTAGGCTGACCACCTCGCTCAGCTCGGCAGCTTTGCGGTTATCACCGCCGAGCCACTGCCTTGCCTCCTCGGCAGCTTCCGGCGGCAACACCGCCAGGATCGCGGCATCATCCAAGCCATCAACCTGCAGCTGCAGCGCGCGTGAGAACCGCCATACCCGCGCGGTATGGATCAGCAACTGAGCCAAACCCAATGCCATCGCGACGACTGCAGCCCGCTCCACCCCGGCGGCCGCGAGTCCAGACCATGACGATTGCAGCACCAGCAACAGCACTACCGCCACCAGATAGACACCAAGCCAGCGCTGGCACACTTGGCGCACCCACCCCAGAAGCCCGGCGCAGAGCAACAACACCAGCGGTGCGAGCTGCGGCCAATAGCTCCGCCCCAGCCACGCCGTGATCAGCACAACAACCGCCAGCAACAGATAGAGCGAAGCCGGCGCCAGCGCGCGTCGCCGAAACCCGGTTCCAACTCCACCCGCCAACAATCGCAGGCTGCGCTTCTGCATGACCACTTCCACCGTCGCAAACTTGATGGCAGCCATGGTCCGCCGGCAAACGTCGCAGAAAGGTCGGCGCGGCGTTAAGCCTCACCTGGTGCGTTCAAGTTGATGCGACATCGCAGCCGCACGTGGTCATGAAGATTGTTGACTAGACTGGCGCCCCACCAATGAGTTCTTTGACGATGGATCGCTGGTACACCGCAACGCTGCTGTCGCTGATCGTTCACCAGATAGATGCCGCCTACTGGCACGAATGGGATATGTTCCATGTGCCCGGCGGCATACAAGGCTTTCTGCTGTTCAACGTACTGGCATTAGGCCTACTGCTCCACGGCTATCGGCAGGTGGCATTGGCTATGCCACAAGCAAGGCGTTATGCCCTGCTCTGCGGAGGCATTGGTGTGCTGACCGCCCTGCTCCACGCCGGCTTTGCCGCAGCAGGCAAAGACCAGTTCGATCTGCCTCTATCCATCGCAACCATCGCCGCCTGCCTGGCAAGTGGTACCGGCCTTTTGCTGAAAGCCCGGCAAAACCCCAATTCACGCGGGTGACTGTTCAGGCTTTTCCCTGTAGCATTCGTTTCGTCAGCGAGGCCGTGGTCAGAACATCGTCTACAGCCCTCATGAATCAACGTCTTACCGGGGGTGCACTGGTTTCGACGGGGGTTGTGAAGTCGCTTGGCGCATGCCGAGGGGGTAGCTTTCCTCGTAAATCCAGCTGCAAAACTCTAGTTGCCAACGACGACAACTACGCTCTCGCCGCTTAAGGCGTAAGCCCCGAACCCACTTGTGCCCGTGCTCGTGGATGTAGGGTCATTATCACGGAACCGGCTGTGACGGCTGCCTGTCAGTCACGGCTTAACCAAAACAGGCTGGTCCTGGGGTGCGCTTTGCACACCGTGCTGCCACAGGACGAGACCCAACGGTGAGCTAAGCATGTAGTGCCGGGGATGGAGTGCCTTCGGACGGCGGTTCAATTCCGCCCACCTCCACCATTCTCACCTGCAAAACTAGCGTAAGTAGCTTGATTTTGCAAGGTTTATTGGTGATTTACGAGCCTCAAACGATACCCCTTCAAGGTATCGTTTGAGGTATCGTTTTGCCCAAACCCTTTCTGTTGAAGCGCGCCAGCGGGCTCTATGCCCGCTTTCTTGTGCCCGCTGACCTGCGCTCGCTGTTGGGGTGCCGCTTCCTCGTCCGCGCCCTGCCCGGTCGAGGCGACGCCGCCCGACTGGTCGCGGCACGCATGGCGATGGCACTATCAGAGTCCTTCAAGGCGCTACGCACAGGGACGATAGTGAACGACGACATCAAGGACATCTTGCGCAGGGTGCGCGAGAACGGGCATCAGGACCTGACTATCCAACAGGTGCGCCTGCCCAACGGGCTGACGCTCGGCGGCGTGGAAATCAACACGGCCGAGGACCGCCGCCTGTTCCGGCAGACCGTTCAGGACTTGAACGCCCTGGCAGCAAAAGACCCGCTCATGGCGGGCATGCACGGGTGGGAACCACCACGGCCCCCAGCACCACCTGCGCCTCCCGCCGGGCCGCTGCTCTCCGAGCGCATTGACGTCTACCTCAGCGACATGCGGCGAGCCCAGCGGGCCGTGCGCAACGTGATGGACACCGAATACACGCTGCGCCTGTTCCTCGCCCTCGGCGGCGACAAGGCGATTGAAGAGGTCACGGCCACGGACGTGCGTTCCTTCCTGGACGCCCTGGCGGTCTACCCGGCAAATGCCAGCAAGAAAGCCGTGTTTCGTGGCCTGACGCCCCTGGAAGTGGTGCAAAAGGCGAAGGGCGGCGGCCACCCCACCCTGCTGGAACGCACCCAGGAAAAGCGCCGCGACCACTTGGCCGCTTTCTTCAACGCTCAGGCCGACGAGGCCCTCATTCCCAAGGCGCCGCACAAGGCCATCATGAACCGCTCCAAGTCCAAAACTGATGCCCCAACCCGCGAACCCTTCACGCCCGCAGAGCTGGCCGCGCTGTTCGATTCCGAAGCCTTTCCTGAGTGGGCCAGCAAATACCCGCACCGCTGGTTCGGCTCTATCCTGGGCGTGGCCACGGGCGCGCGCATCAATGAGTTGGCCCAGCTCTACGTCGATGACGTGGCCGAGGTTGGGGGCCACTGGGGCATCCACATTCGCGCCCAGCGACCGGACCAGCGGCTGAAGAACGCGCACTCCTCGCGTTTCGTCCCCCTGTCCGACACCGTGCTGCAGGCGGGGTTCCTGGCGTTCGTCGAGGACGTGAAGCGCGCCGGGTTTGAACGCCTGTTCCCGCACCTCCAGCACACAGAGGCCGGCGGCTACGGCGACACCATGGGCGACCAGTTTCGCGCCTACGCCATCAAGCGCGGCCTGACCGGCCGCCTGAAATCCTTCCATTGCTTCCGCCACAACATCGTGAGCAACCTGGTCAACGAGCGGGGCATTGCCATCCAGGTGGTGCAGGAAATCACGGGGCACGACCTGACCTTGCCCAGCGGCCTCAGGCACTACGTCAATCCGGGCACCATCCCGAAACGCTTTGACGCGCTGAATGCGTATGGCCCGCCGGTGACACTGCCCGCCTACACCTCCGGCCAGTTTGAGCTAGCGTTCAAGCAGGTCCGCCACATCGAGCGGCGGCGCGCAACGGCCGCGAGCAAACGCCACTCAACCAGCCAGAAAGGATAGCCATGGAAACATCACCCAAATCACTGAAAGCTGCTTCGCTGAAGGATATCGAGGAAGCTATTGCGCAGGCCCTCTCTCAGTTCACCGCCTTCTCGCCCACTGTCGAAATCCGGGCATTCGAAGTGGTCGAAGCAACCGCAATCGATGTATTGACCCGTGACACCTATCGTTTTGAGCTGAAAGTGAAGGTTCCGAAGCATGACCCCACCAAAGGACACTTCGATTTTGAATGAGCGCGCGCCCGATATGCTTTGCAGTAACAGAAAAGCACTCATGCGTTTGCCTTCTCAGAGCCTAAAGCTTTGCTAAAGCTCCCCTGCTTTTGCCCTTCGGCTTCGGGGTCGCCTCCGGCTCCCCCTTGCCGAAGGGCAAAGTCTCCCCTAACCCCGCTGACTAAAAGCGGTGGGGTGGACTTGGCCCGTGCGTTGCCCCGTGATGGCGGCCCCTAGCACTCAGGGCGTGGTGATTCTCTGCTCTGCACCACTACGACAGGTTCACGCGAGCAACCGCGCCGGGTCCGGGTCCTGTCACCAAGGTTCTCATGGCGTCTCTCCGGTGTTGCTTTACTTTTCCCGTGCCCAGGCGCGTTTTTCCTGGGGCTTCTCCTAGCAACGAACCATTGGTAACGGGACCGCGAATGGGAGACGCTGCTGGGGCCAGATTGAGCACTCCCCAGTTACCATCGACATCTGCGTTACCTGGCTGGCGCGAGTTTCACCCCCCTCGCTTTACTGCCTGCGCACCCGGTGGCGGTCAGCCCGAGCCCGCAATGGGCTCCCGGAAACCGTGCGCACCCCAACTCAATGGGTCGTCGTGATACGGCTACCAACGGCCTTCGGGCTGGGCAGACAGGGAGGAGAGAAAAGGAGGGGGGCTTGCGGGTCCGTCCAGGCTTGCTAAGGTGTCCTCAAGGGGCACCGCCTGGGCATGTCGTAGCTGATTCCTACATTTGCTCGCCTCCGAGTCGCTCAAACTCGGGGGCCATGAATCCAAACTAAGACGCCCTCGGCTTTTGTCAAGCCGGGGCGTTTTCGGCTCGGAAGGCAACTTAGGAAGCGCGACCATCCACAAGGAGCGCGTTGAAGGCTTCGCCTATTGCCTTCTCCGTCTCCTGGATTTGCTCCAGAGCAGCTTGGATGTGGTTATGGAGTTCCTTCTCATCACCCCCGTCAGGAACGTCTGACGCGATTTTCCAGGCGCTGTGGAGGCGGCTCGTCTGAGAGAGCGCAAACGCCAAGCGGTTCGCAGTCCTCTCGCCAAATAGGTCTGCTTTTTCTAGAAACTGTGAAGGAAGTTCCACTTTTACTTCATAGGCTTTGCCTGCAAAAACTCGCCTCAGCGCCTGGCTGTCAATCAGATCCAGGAGAGTCGTTGTATCGCCGTTTGATGGAACGACTGACGCTCGGAAGCGCGCGATGTCTATCTGTGCTGCTCCGACCGGCGCCGTCATTATCTGGGCCAGCAAGCGACGGGTGGCGGCCCGCTCCCTCGCCCTTCGCATGCCGTCCGCTATCCATATGCCCAATGCGATAAGAGCTGCAATGGCTGTCCAGTCCAAGCCTGAGTCTTTACAGAGCCACACGGATTCACCATCCTTCAGTCGTAGCGGTTGAAGCAATCCTGCTTGCGCGCGTGATCCTAGGCAAGACCTTAACGAGGCCGGTTCGATACCTGGTAGGAGACGGATGTGCTCGTAACAAAGGTTTTAGGCCCGTGCCCCGCCTGCGGTCATGGGCGATACGGCAATGTAGACGTATACGGCAATCATGTCCTTCGGGGATGCGAGCGTTGCCGGGTGTCAGAGCAGCTCTGGCTTCCCCCACTTCGCAAGAAGATCCTATATCTGGACCAACCGTTTTTCAGCGGGGCGTTTCGTGGGGGGGAGAGGAACCGTCACTATGTCGAACTCGCAGACCGCATACAACGCGCAGCCTCGGCGCAGTTGGTCACCATCCCCCGCTCTTCGATACACGACTACGAGACGCGGCTTTGGGAACGCGGTGACGAGCTCTTGGAGTTCATCAAACGAACAAGCCGTGGCCACACATTTGAGAGGGCATACAACGTCGAACGCCGGCAGATACTGGCAGGGTTTAGACGCTGGCTCGCAGGCGAGGTGGCAGCCTATCCGTTAACCCAGTCCGAGGCGCTTTCTGAGCGGGTGCACGACTGGGATGGCTACTTTGTGGTGGGGGTCCGGCACCAGCCAGGAGACAACGAGGCCCAGCGAGAGTTCAAGCGGCAGTCGTTGGAAGGTTTGCTTAACCTTTTCGACGGCTGGCGGGCGTCTGAGGAAACGTTTGAGCAGTGCGTTGCCGGAGAGCTGGCCGGAGCGAAAAGACTTTACCTGGATACCTTCCTCACCTAGTTCACAAGGGTGGGGCAAGGGGATTTCTCCGCTCTGCTTGACTCTCCAATAATCTCGAAGGTGGTGGAGCAGATGCGGCATCTCCTCCCGCCAGAGCAAACGTTCCAAGAATCAATGCGAGCCTGTGCTTCCTTCTTCGATTCCGAGCATTTCGCGCAGCTTCCATTCCAGCATGTGCGTGCTTGCTCATACGCCACGCTTCAGAGGATGGTTCGGAACGGCGCTTATGTAAATCTTGAGCGTGCTCGCGGGAAGCTGAGCGGGTTCTACTCAGATGTGGACCATGCAGCGTTCTACGCACCATATTGCGATGCCATAGCGTTGGACCAGGCGATGGCAGAGCTGATGGGTGAAAGAGGAATAGACCTGGAGCAGGCCTTCGGAGTAAAGGTGTTTAGCCTGAATCACCTCGAAGAGTTCCATGGCTGGTTGGACGCGTTAGAGGCGGGCGTCACCGATGAACATCGTCAGGCCTTGTCCAACGCGTATCCAGAGTGATGCCTTCTTGGTTGTTCGCACGCATCCGCAGCTAAGCATCCCCGTGTCAGGAAATGATGCTCAGCGCAAGAATCGCCAGCATCGGAACCATGGCGATGAGCCCGATGAAGCCCCAGATGCCGCAGGCCGTGATTGCCCATAGCTGGCCCACATTGAAGTGACCAGCGCTGCGCTGTGCAGCCGCGTATGCCGCTGCGGGTTGGAGTCGCTCCGCGCGCCTCCGCAGCACGCGGGACATCACTGGCCCAATGATGAACCCAAAAGGTCCGGTTAACAGAACCGCGACGCAGAAGCAAAGGGTTAGACGTGCCTGCGGGGTCATCACTGAGGTGGTGGGGGCTGGTGCGTAGTTCATGGCCGTTCCCTGGGCGGGTAGCGGGGTGCTACCTTTAAGGTAGAGACTACCTCAAAGGGAGCGTTGCAGTCATGCTGAAAGTTGGTCTTTTTGCCGGTTGCGCACGTGTCCCAATCACCCCCAGCCCCCCGCCAGCTTTTCGCCGACCGGCTGAGGCAGGCCCGAGCACTGCGCGGGGTCGGCAGCCAGCGCGCCTTAGGTCTGCTCATGGGGCTTGATAAGAACCTGGCCGGCAACAGGGTCAACCGGTATGAAAGCCAAGCGCGGGGGATAGACCTGGACGGGCTGGGCAAGCTCGCCGAGGTGCTTGGCGTTCCAATGGCCTACCTGGTGGCCGAGGACGAAGCGATGGCCGACGCGGTGCTGGCGCTTGCTCAGTTGTCTCCGGAGCAACGCGCCAAGGCGGTTGCGGCCCTGCTCAAGGCCGCGGGGACGGACGACGGGGCGGACTGACCGACTCCGTTGGCCGCAAGGCCTGCTCCGGGGTCTGCGGCACCGGGCCCATCTCCCGCATCGGCGCGAGCTCGTCAGTAGGTTTGACGGGCGGGAAGTGCTTCGGGAAGTGCGTCAAAAAATCCGCCTGCGCAAGCTCGAACGCCACCCCGGCTTGGTTCTTGGCCTCCCGGGTCGTATCGCGGAGCTTCCGAGCCTGCTGCTCCTGCGCCTTCGCTTGCCGCTTCTGTTCCTGCGCCGCCTGGGCAGCCTTGTCTTCGGCGGTAGGCCGTCCCACCTTGCGCAGCGCCGTAGACAGGAAATCTGCGGGCACCGGGAAGGTGTTGGCGTCAGCCACGGCCCTGCGCCGGGCCAACCGAGCCTGTTGCCGTTCTTCGCTCGCCTGCACATGTGCAGCCCGGCATTCGAGCAGGTCTGTGTGGCACTTGATGAGTGCGCGAGAGGCAGAACGTTGCTCAGGCGTGGCGTTGCTGTTGCCAGATTGAAGGGCCCGGCGTGCCACCTTGAACATCTGTTCAATCATTTCTTCTAGATTCTTCGCCGCCTGGTCTCCGGCCATGATTTCCGCCTGTCTGTTCTGTGTGTGTTTGCGTGAAGCGCGCTCGATGCCTGCCGCCCCCTTGCCCTGCTGACCGCCCCCAACGGGGGCCTGCCGGGGCATGGATGACCCGGCTTTGTGCGCAGCTGGACGCTGTGCACGCGCCTGGATGGCGGCCCCTGCCCTGGGTGTCAGCTCTTGGGCTGAAATCCTGAGCACCGCTGGACGAGGGTCGTGATATCGCGGTGCATCTGGCCGCAAAACACGACTAAATCCGCCGGCTTCGGGCGCTCGTCGTCCCCCCGCGGCCAAGCCAGGGTTAAGGCTGTGGAGTGGGCGCAGCGCAGGCACGCGCTCGTCGCCAGGTCCGGGTTTTCGGACTCGGACAGCATCAAGGCTATGTCGAGTGAGAGCGGGGGCGCGGCGTCGCTGGGGGTGGGCTGAGTCATGGCGTGAGGCCTGTGGGGTAGAAGGGGAACTGCGAGACGGGGCGGCCGACTGTTGGCGCTCCAGCAACGCACGGGCGTGCAGGGCCTGCTCGTCGACCATGCCCAGCCGGCCTTCGGCGGCGGCTTGGGACTTGAGTTCGCGGAAGCGGTCGGCCTGGGCCTGGGCTTGCTGGGCGTTTTCGGCCCGCACCCTCTGGACGCGTTCGACGCGGGGGCTGCGCTTGCCCCGACGGGCGGCAGCGGTGGCGGTCCGGCCCACCTTGGGCTCCGGCTGGCGGTCCAGCTCGGCGGCCTGGGCAAAGTCGCCCACGGTGACGGCGGCCATCTGCCGGTCCAGCAAGCTGCGGTGGTCCACGCGCGCGACCAGGCCGGCGCGTTCCAGGTGGGCGTTGATGGTGTCGGCCACCTGGGCGCGCACTTCTTCCACGGCCCCGGTTTTGCGGTCGTCCAGTTCGCGCGTTTTTGCGCCCAATCCGGTCGGCTCCATTCGCCGCGTCGTCGCCAAAATGTGCACGTGGTGGTTGCGCTCATCGGCCTTCTTGTCCGGGGCATGGATGGCGAACATGGCCGCAAAGCCGAAGCGGTCCACTAGG
Organism: Stenotrophomonas sp. STEN029; assembly: GCF_056760015.1. Lineage (NCBI taxonomy): Bacteria > Pseudomonadati > Pseudomonadota > Gammaproteobacteria > Lysobacterales > Lysobacteraceae > Stenotrophomonas > Stenotrophomonas sp. STEN029. The sequence continues at coordinate 11,474 of NZ_JBRREC010000006.1, forward strand.
TTGGCGGTGATGTCGCGGGCCAGCTCTGCGCGTTGTTCCTCGGTCAGCTCGTGCGGCAGCGACACCAGGAACTCCCGTGCCACCACCGAGTTTTTCCGCGTCTCGGCGGCTTCGGCAGCGTTCCAGAGTTGGGCCGGGTCTTGAACCCACTCGAGGGAGCCGGCCGGGGCCAAAATGCCCGAGGCCACCACGCCCTGCTTGCGGGTGTAATCGTGACGCTCGCCCGTGCGCAGGTCGGTGACGTCTAGGCCCGCGCGATACGCCGCGCCGGCCACGGCGCTGGCGCCCTGGCTTCGGCTGACGGTTTTGATTTCGCAACGGTAAATGGCCACACGGTCCCCAAGCTTCGGCAAACCCGCCAGTCCCCGTTTACGGGGGCGTCCGGCGGAAGGGGGCAGCGAGTGCGTAGCGCTCGCGGGGTGTCGGGGGCGAAGCCCCTGACCGCGGGCAAACTCGAAGAGTTTGCATAACCGCGCTCTTGTTGTTTTCTTCGGGCGCTTCGCACCCTCTGAAAACCGCATGAGAACCGGGCTGCTCGCTGCGCTCGCTGGCCCCTACATCCAGCGTCCCATGCACGCAGAAACTGTCAACTTTTTAGCCAAAATAAAAAGCGGCGCTCGCTGCTCGCTCGCGCCAGTTTTGGGGCGATGCCCCTTGCGCTCCGCGCTGAATCTGCTTGCATGGGTTATCAGGACTTAATGCAGGCGTGCCGTGGCGGATGTTGAGAAGCAAAAACTAAAACTGGCGAAGATTCTTGAAGTCGCCGCGAAGGAGCAAGCAAAGCTCATGCTGGCCGAGAAACAGCAGAAGCAACGGCAGGCCCGCCACGCCGCACGCGAGAAGGCCAAGGAACGCGCCGCACTGTTTCGCAGCGCCGATGCGCACCGCAAGATTGTGCTCGGCGGGTTGACCATCGCTGCGGGTGCGGACGACTGGGACCCGGCAGAAATCGTCGGGGCGCTCCTGGTCATTGCAACCCAACTAGAGCGTGAGCCGCAAAAGCGGGAAGCACTGCGGGAACGCGGCATCAAACACTTGGAAGAACGTGCAGCTGCACGTGAGGCGGCACGATCATGAGTGCTCTGCGTCCTAACAAACTCGTCATGGGCTACACCTTGGTCGAGGTTCTGCTGGTCCTCGGCGTCTCGTCCGCGATAGCGGCCGCCGGCTGGCTGTTGTTCGGCCCGACAAGCGTGGCCGCAGATGTGAAACAGACGCAGTTGGATTTCAGCGAAACGGCCAACGCCATCGACCGTAGCCTAGGAATCCTCGGGGGCTTCTCCGGGCTGTCAACGTCCCTCGTTAAAGCCGACGGCCTGGCTGCGCAGCGTCTCCGCCGCGATGGCGGCCTGCTCAACGCCTGGGGCGGTTCGGTCTCTTTCCTGCCGAACACGGTGCGACGCGGAAACGACTCGTTTTTAGTCGAAACCCGCGACGTGCCCAAGTCCGCGTGCGTCCGGCTGATTGGGGCCATGGCCGGCGATTCGGCTGTTTGGGATGCTCAGGTCAACGGCCAGTCGGTCTACGTGGGCCACAAATACGACCCCGCAACCGCTACGGTCGCCTGCGAGCGCGACGGCGGGGACCGGGTCGGTTTTGTGTATTTCTCCGGCTTGGCGTCCGGCTCGTCAGTCGCGGTGTCACCCGTTGCACTGCCCCCTGCTCCGCCATCGGTGGACCCGGTCAACCCCAGCACTCCGGTGGGCCCGGTCGATGGGGCCCCCGAAGTGGACGATGCAATGCCTGGAACGCCTGGCGTGGTGCCGCCCGGACCGCCGGCGATACAGCCGCCGGTCGTGCCAACGGCCCCGCCAGCACCAGCAACTCCGACGACTCCCCAGCCGTCGCCGGTTGTCACGCCGACACCGACGCCGACACCGTTGGCTACGTGCGCAGTGCCGTCACCCGCGTCGAGAACTGAGACGGAAAGCCAGGCCGTGGGTTGCCCTGCCGGACAGTTGGGCAGCCTGGCCCAGAGCCGCAGCCGGGCCGGCACCTATGCCTGTCCTGAGGCTTGGGCCGCCCCGGTCCTGACCTGGGGCGGGTGGAGCGCCTGGGCCACCACGTCCAGCACATGCGCGCCGGCCTGCGTGCTGCCGAACCCCAGCATGCAAACGAATACCGAGACCCGCATCGCGTCGCAGACGCTGGCATGCCCATCGGGCCAGCTCGGGGGCATCACGCAAACACGGCAGGAACAGCGGACGCAGACCCGTGCGGCGTCCTGCCCGGCGCCCACCGGGACGTATGCCTGGGGCACCTGGTCGGCGTGGTCGGCCTGGGCTGGCATCACGACCTGGGTCACCACCTCCAACACCTGCACAACCCCGGCACCACCGGCAAAAACCTATCCGTCCTACAGCGGGAAATCGTGGATTTCCTGGGGCGACGGTGGGCTTTACGGCTGGGGCGTGTTCTGCTCGGTCTCTCAGTTCTACGCTGACCAATCGCACTGCACGCAGAGCGTTAATACCAACGATGACGCGACGTTTTCCCCTGTAATGCCTCAAGAGCAGGCGTTGACGACAGAGCGCCGGTCCTGCGTTGCTGCGCTTCAGCAGAAGCTGACCCCGATGCCTGGATTTGGCTCCCCAAGCACCGGGACCGTGAGTTGGCCGACAGAGTGCGCATGTGAAACGGTGGGGGCCGGGTCAGCCTTCTACTGGCAGAGCGTGGGCGCATCCGACTGGTCCGCTTACGAGTTCAAATGCCCGTAAACGGCCATTGAATCACTCAGTGGAGAGAGAGACCGGGCCATGGCGCTCGGTCTTTCCATTGATGAGCTGCAGCAAGGTGCCGCCCGCTACCAGCCATCCATTTCCGTTGGCACGGTCGGCCTTGCTGAAGCCGGCCGCCCCGTCGTTGCGCAGCGTCGGGGCTCCGGCATTGCCGTCCCGATAGAACTGGCTCCAAGCCCTGGCTGCCGGCGTCATCGTCAGCAGCCTTTGCCAAGGGTGGCTATGAATGGTTTCGCCGGTAAAGACGAAGCCTTCCAGCACATCGCTGGTCCGAATGGCGCAGCCGTGGGGGACGCCATCCGTGTAAAGGCGGAACGAAAAGCGCTGCCCATCGCTGGCGATTGCACCGCAGGCCTCGGTTCCGCTCTGCCGGGTGAAGTCGTGAAGCGCGCGGCCAGACCGAATAAGGAAATCAGCCAATGCTTCCCCTGGTTCGCTGGAGTAGTCGCCCAGGTGCTGACGCTCCCAACCCTGTTTGATTCCGGTGGGCGGAATCGAACCGCCCTGCGCCCAAGCCGGGCCGCCGGCCACCAATGCCAAAACTGCCAAGATTTTCCACAGCATGCCGTCCTCTTTCGAGAACGGCCGCCCACGAGCCCCTTACCGTGCTGCATGCTACGATTGGGTATCGTTTGAGGTATCGTTTTGAGGGGACGGCGTCACCGGCTTTTCCTTGCAGTTCAACTGCTTAGGAAGGGGTGCCAGGACGATCCGCCCACCTCCACCATTAGATGGACCGTCAAGGTCCCGATCAGGCCGGAAACCCAGTAGCAGCAGGGGTTTCCGGCCTTTTTGTTTCCGCGTCCACGCGACTGCGGGAGTGCCCTTGGGCATTTGGAAGGAAGCTTCTCGCGCTGTGGCTTCATCCCGGCGCCCCACTTGCCCGCGCTTGAAGGCCTCTTGGCTTCTAGTTCCTGGAAGGGCGGGGCCTGACCAACCGACGACTCTGGACCAACAGCATCTTGCCATAGTCCCAATTTGGGACTATGGTTGCCGCCATGCGAGTCATAGCCCTTTCGACGCTCAAGGCGTTCTGGCAAGACAAACCTGAATATGCCGATGCCGAAGAGCCGACGATGGCTTGGTACAAACATGTTGCAGCGGCGGACTGGAGCCAGCCAGCGGAGGTCAAGTCGGATTTCGGCAGTGCAAGCATCCTCAAGGACAGCAGAGTTGTCTTCAACATCGCAGGCAACAAGTACAGGTTGATCGTCTGGATCAACTATCACTATCGAGTCGTATACGTGCGTTTCATTGGTACTCATCCGCAGTACGACGCCATCGACGCTCAAACCATTTGAGGTGATCCATGGATATCAAACCCATTAAAAATGAAGCCGATTACCGCGCAATGCTCGGCGAAATCGACGGCCTGATGATGGCCCTTCCTGACACTCCAGAGGGTGATCGCCTCGATGTCCTCGTCACGCTGGTGCAGGCTTATGAAGCAAAGCACTATGCGATTGAAGCGCCCAATCCTATTGCGGCCATCAAATTCCGCATGGAGCAATCTGGGCTCACGGTAAAGGACCTGGTCTCCAGCATTGGTCAGCCGAACCGGGTATATGAGGTACTGAACGGCAAGCGCGAGCTGACACTCCCAATGATCCGCAAGCTACACAGGAACCTTGGCATTCCCGTAGAGAGCCTTGTCGCAGCCTGACCCCCTTTCCAAGCCTCATTGTCTGCGGCCTCCGCAGGTCGGCGTCTTTCCTTGTTCATGGACAGATGACTGATTGCAGAGCTGGTCGGGGCAGTCGCGCTGATCAATGCCGCCTTCAACCCGCACATGAGGCGCTGATCAGCCCAGGCACTCATCACAGCCTCGCGCCCTCCCCCATTTACGAGCAGCAATCAAGGCTGTCTTGGCCCGTACCCTGGCTTCATGGCGCGGCCTCATTCCTCGCGGCCTGTCCTGCCCGTCTCGTAGCTCAGGTGGGCACCAGAGCCCGCTCCCGCGTGGCGGAATGTGATGGTCCAGGTTGACGAACCGCGATTCGCCGAAGCCATCAGAACCAATCGCAAGGAGATAGAAGTGGAAATTTCCGTTCGTTCTGCCACTGCTGCTGACATGGAACCGGTCGCCTCGCTCTTTGATCAATACCGGCAGTTCTATGGTCAAATTTCCAATCCCGGCTTGGCCCGGGAGTTCATTGGCGCCCGTCTGCGGGAGGGATCTTCCCTGATCCTGGTTGCGGCTGATTCCACCAGCAGTCTTCTCGGCTTCACCCAACTCTATCCGCTGTTCGATTCCGTTGGTGCTACCAAAAGCTACGTTCTCTACGACCTGTTCGTGTCTCCAGACGCTCGCCGCCTGGGCGTGGCCAGAAAACTGATGGTTGCTGCGGTTTCTGTTGCGAAGGGGCTTGGTGCTGGACGCATTGAGTTGCAGACCGCGAAGGACAACATCCCTGCGCAAAGACTCTATGAAACGCTCGGGTGGGCGCGCGACAACGACTTCTACATCTACGCCATCTCACCGTAAGACAACGCCGATGTTGGCAACACTGGCCAGCCGCCCGGGATCAATCCATCCCCATTACGCTGAGGTCGACATCGACGCCGGCGCCTGGTTGGCGATGCAAGCCCCTTGGGCGCCCTTCCAGCCCCTCGACAACGGCTTTGTCAGATAAATCCTAGGCCAAGTAAGGTGTATCCCTCATTGAGGTAGTGGTATCCCCGACAGCACCATTACAGGCTATTGGCTGGCAGTCATAACAGCAGGTGCTGTATGGACTACGAGAAGTTGCGCGATCACTTCGACGTTCTGGCACAGCAGGTCGTGCAGGACGCTACCGCGCTTGGCGAATACGAGCGCAAACAGAAGCTGCTGGAGATGCACCAGCTTGTCGACCGGATTGTCGAGGTTGTACCGGACGATGACGAGCAGGCCGACGTCCTGTGCAGGCTGGAAGATCTGGTCTACCGCGCCAACAGCGCAATCAATGCCGCCGAGCAGCTTGAGAATCTCAGGAAGAAGTGCGCCCTGGCCTATGGCTGGTCATCGCTGGCGGACTGAGCGTCGCGCTGACCGCTACGGGATTGCGCCAGCTACGGCGCGCGGTCCCAACACCTGCAAAAGCATCCAGGCGCCAACTCCGGCACCATAGCCACCAAGGCCGCCTCCTGGCGCGCACTGGATGCAGCACGGTCAGCTTGATCGTGCTGCCATACCCACCGTCATGGATTACGGCAATGGCAGCCCAACGCGGTTCCCAGCATTCCTCTACCCGGCTGATGAAAGCCGTCGCCAACGTGTTTTTGGCAGTCTGTGCGGTTTGGCCTGCACTCGCCGGCGCCGCAGCAGCACCCGAGCGGCAAGCCACCACACCCAAACTCGAAGGCAGCCAGCTCACGATGCTGGACGCCGCATTGGCGGGCTTGCCAGCCCAGCGCCCCGGCGTGACCGACATCTATGTACTCGGCGTGGCCGGCGATGCCGACGAAGACGTGTTCCCCAATGAAGTGGCCTACCTGCGGCAACTGTCCGCAACACGCTGGGGTGCCGAAGGCCGCATGATCAGCCTGGTCAACCAGCCTGCCCTGGGCCATGGCGGTCCTCCGCAGGTTCTGGCTACCGCCGACAGCATCGGCCATGCCCTCAATGGGCTCGGGCAGAAGCTGGACCCGGATGAAGACGTGCTGTTCCTCTACCTGACCAGCCATGGCCTGCATGACAACAGCGTCTACCTGCACACCGGCCGCGACCAGGAAGACTATCTGGCACCGGCACAGCTCGCGCGGATGCTGGATCAAGCCCAGATCGGCAATGCGGTGATCGTGGTCTCGGCCTGTTTCTCGGGCGCCTTCGTTCCGGCACTGATGTCTCCGCAGCGCATGGTGATCACTGCCGCGCGCAAGGACCGTCCATCCTTTGGCTGCGGCAATACCGATAGCGCCACCTGGTTTGGCCGCGCCTTCCTGGTCGAGGCCCTGAACGCCACCAACGACTTCGCCCACGCCTACACACTGGCTGCAGGCAGCGTCCGCCGCCGCGAAAAGGAGCAAAGCGAGCTCCCCTCCGAACCGCAGTTCAAGACCGGCAAGGCCGTGGCTACGGTGCTCGAACAATGGCGTGCAGGCTTGCCGGAGACACCTGCCGTGCCCTATCCCTTCGTTTACCAGCGCCCTTCCGGGGCCAAGACCGTCACACCCAGGAGCAAACCTGTCACCAATAATCGCAAGAGCTGATTCCGCCCCACCGACACTGGATGAAGCAGACCCAGCTACCCATTCAGGAAGGCAAGCGCCGCCGCCCGGCTTCTGCGAAAATATGGCATGACTGACTTCTCTTCCCTGCCGCTGTCGCCGGCACTCGCTCCTGGCATCGACGCGCTGGGCTATACCTCGATGACGCCGGTACAGGCGCTGGCCCTGCCGCCGATCCTGGAAGGCCGCGACGTGATCGCGCAGGCCCCGACCGGCAGCGGCAAGACCGCCGCCTTCGGCCTGGGCCTGCTCAACCGGCTCGACCTGTCCGTCAGCCGCACCCAGGCGCTGGTGCTGTGCCCTACCCGCGAACTGGCCGACCAGGTCGGCAAGCAGCTGCGCAAGCTGGCCACCGGCATCCCCAACCTGAAGCTGCTGATCCTCACCGGCGGCATGCCGCTGGGCCCGCAGCTGGCCTCGCTGGAAGCCCATGACCCGCAGGTCGTGGTCGGCACTCCCGGCCGCGTGCAGGAACTGGCGCGCAAGCGCGCATTGAACCTGGGCCAGGTCCGCAGCTTCGTGCTGGACGAAGCCGACCGCATGCTCGACATGGGCTTCGAGGAGCCGATCCGCGAAATCGCCGGCCGCACCCACAAGGAACGCCAGAGCCTGTTGTTTTCGGCCACCTTCCCGGAAGCGATCCGCGAACTGGCCCGCGCCCTGCTCAACGAGCCGGCCGAAGTCACTGTCGATGGCCAGGCCGAGGCACCGGCCATCCAGCAGCTGTTCTTCGAGACCGAGCCGGCCAACCGCCAGAAGGCGCTGGGCGGCTTGCTGCTGAGGTATACGCCGGAATCGGCGGTGGTGTTCTGCAACACCCGCAAGGACGTTGACGAAGTGGCCAACTCGCTGCGCCAGTTCGGCTTCTCGGCGTTGGCGCTGCATGGCGACATGGAACAGCGCGACCGCGACGAAGTGCTGATGCAGTTCTCCAACCGCAGCTGCAACGTACTGGTCGCCAGTGACGTGGCCGCACGCGGTCTGGATGTGGAAGACCTGGCTGCGGTGGTCAACTACGAGCTGCCGACCGACATCGATACCTACCAGCACCGCGTAGGCCGTACAGGCCGTGCCGGCCGCAATGGCCTGGCATTGAGCCTGGTTGCCGGCCGCGAGCGCAGCCGCGCCGACGCACTGGAAACACAGCAGGGCAAGCCGCTGAACTGGCAGAAGACCCCGCTGGCAACCGCGCGTCCGGCTGAGCTGCCACAGGCGGCGATGACCACCCTGCGCATCGATGGCGGCAAGACCGACAAGCTGCGTGCTGGCGACATCCTCGGTGCACTAACCGGCGACGCCGGGCTGTCGGCCAAGGCGATCGGCAAGATCGACATCTTCCCGACCCGCTCCTATGTGGCCATTGCCCGTGAGCAGGTAGGCAAGGCCCTGGCCCGCCTTGAAGCCGGCAAGATCAAGGGCAAGCGGTTCCGCGTTCGCAAGATGTAAGCAGGTGCCGGCCCAGCCCGGCGCTTGAGCGCACACATGACTTTCCAGCCGGACACCCGCTCTTCCAGCATTGCGGCGGATACGCACGCCACGGCCTTTCCGTGGCGTGCGGTATCCGCGGCTTGGCTGCTGCTGATCCTGGTCACCCTGCCGGCAGTACAGCTCACCGGCCCCTCCGCTGGCAGTCTGGCTCCCGTCGAGCTGATGCGTTCCCTGCTGTTCCTGCTTGGCATCTACAGCCCCTGGCTGCTGGCAACGCCTGGTCTTTGGCGGCTGTGCGCACGCTGGCCACTGGGCATGGGCCGCGATGCCCGGGCAGCGAGCAAGCTGCTGGCCGCCGGCATTGGCATCATTCCTGCGCTGTCGCTGATGGGCTGGATGTTTGGCTACCACCTCTCGCAGCTGGCGTTGCCCCGCGCGCTGCCCGACAGCTGGCTGCATGCGGTTGTCGCCACCAGCCTGTTCGCGCTCCCAACCTATGTTGCTGTCATCGGCATCGGCCAGGCACTGACCTATATCCGCCGCTATCGCCGCCGTGGCGAGCTGCTGGCGCAGGCGCGCGAGCAAGCATTGCGGGCACGCCTGAATCACCACTTCCTGTTCAACGCGCTCAATGCGATCGGCGCGCTGGGTTATCGCGATGCAGAGCGCGCCGACGCTGCCTTGGCGCAGCTGGGTGATTTGCTACGTAACCTGCTGCAGAGCGCCCCCTTCGTCGCCCTGCGCGAGGAAGTGGCGCAGGCGATGGCCTTCATCGAACTGCAGCGACTGCTGCAGCAACAGCCAGTGCAGGTGCAACTGCAGGCCAGCGCCGATGCTTGGGATGCGCGCGTGCCCAGCCTGCTGCTGCAGCCATTGATCGAGAACGCCGTGCGCTTCGCCAGCACCTCGGACACAGAGGACGCCACGATCAGCCTGCAGTTCGAGTCGCGCGATGATCTGCTTCACCTGCAGATCCGCAACCCGCTTGGCGACGCTGCCGCCGGCATGGGAATTGGCCTGCAAGCCAGCCGCGAACGCCTGCAGGCGATCTACGGCGAACTTGCCACGCTGCACGCGCAACGCGAAGATTCGCACTATCAGGTCACCATCCAGCTGCCACTTGCCAGCAGCGAGCCCGCCGCATGATCCGCACCCTGCTGATCGACGACGTCGCACTGGCCCGCGAAAAGCTGCGCCACCTGCTGGGCGCGCATGCGGATATCCAGATAGTCGGCGAGGCGCCCAGCATCGCCCAGGCCCGTTCGCTGCTGGCTGCCGAACCTGTCGAACTGTTGTTGCTGGACATCCAGCTGCCCGGTGAAAACGGCCTGCAGCTCGCGCGCAGCCTGGCTGCACCTGCACCGGCGATCATCTTCACCACCGCCCATGCAGAACATGCGTTGGCGTCCTACGAACTGGGCGCGGTCGACTATCTGCCCAAGCCACTGGATGCCAACCGTCTTGCCGTCGCACTGGACCGGCTGCGCAGGCATCTGGCACGCGAGACCCCCAACCCGCTGGCACCGCTATGCATCCGCAATGGCAGCCGCAGCGACTACGTATCACCGACCGACATCGACTACATCGACAGCGCCGGCCACTATGCCTGCCTGCATGTCGGCAAGCAGGTGCACCTGTTGCGCGAGAGCATTGGCCGGCTCGCCGAGCAGCTGACGCCGGCCGGCTTCGTGCAGATACAGCGCGCGGTCATCGTCAATTGCGCACGGGTGCGCTGTCTGCTGCCACGCCGCAATGGCGATGCGACGCTGGAACTGCTGGATGGCACCCAACTGCCACTGAGCCGGCTGCACCGCGACGCCTTCGAAGCGAAGATGGGCAAGGTCGGCTGAGACGCACGGCTCATGCCACGCCCGGCACGGCCTGCGCCATTGGTGGCGTCCAGCTGTTCCGTTGCACTTCCAGTAGCGGCAACATCGCGTGCCGCTCCTCGCTCACACCACCCATGCTCAAGCACCTCTTGCTTCCGCTGCTGCTCGGCTGCAGCTCCCTGGCCTATGCCGCCGAACTGCGCGTACATCCCGTGGACGGTCCAGCCGATCAACCGGTGCAGATCAGCGTTGCCGGGCTGCTGCCAAGCCAAGCCGTGAAACTGCAGCTTTCCATGCAGGACAGCAGCGGCAACCGCTGGCTGGCGCACGCCAACTACCGTGCTGATCACAACGGCATTGCCGATACCGCCACTGCCGGCGCCGAGGCTGGCAGCTACGCAGGTGTCGATGCAATGGGGCTGTTCTGGTCAATGCGGCCAGAGGCAGGTAAGGGCAGACCCACGCCACTGCCGATGCGCAGCGAACCCGACGGCCTGCGCTATACGCCGGTAGCGATGCAACTGGAGGCCTTCGTCGACGGCGAGCGGATCGCTCAGCAGACGTTGTTGCGGCGGATCAACGCGGCCAATGTCGTTGCCACGCCTTTGCAGTTGCAAGGAGTGGTCGGCAATCTCTATCACCCCGCTGGTGCGCTGGACGACGACCGCCGCCATCCTGTCGTGATCACCCTGGGCGGCGCCGAAGGCGGCATCGATACCGCGAATCTGTACGCCGCCTGGTTGGCGTCCAACGGTTTCGTCGCCGTGGCTGTTGCCTATTACCGGATGCCCGGACTGCCCAAGGATCTGATCCGCGTCCCCATCGACCCGGTCAGCGAAACGGTCGGCTGGCTGCGCGCCCAGCCCTTTGCCGGCAAGGTCGGCGTGATGGGCGGTTCCTGGGGTGGCATCGTGGCAATGGCAGCCGCCACACATGATCCGCGCCTGCAGGCGGCAGTGTCATGGGTAGGCAGTCCCGCACCGTTCCGCGGTATCCGCCGTGATGTACCGCCGGCCGATTTCCGCGCCGTGGATGAGCCCGCCTTGAGCGTTGGTGGCCGCGACCTGCCGTTCCTGCCCTATGTGGAGCAGCTCAACTGGAATCAGCCTGGCGCGCACGCGGCAGCATTGGAGCAGGCGATGCTGCCGATCGAACGCATCAACGGCCCGCTACTACTGGTCGCAGGTGGTGACGACCAGCTCGGTGTTTCCGGCGAGATGGCGGCATTGGCGATGCAGCGCCTGAAGCGTCGCAGCACGCCGCAACCAGACGCCTTGCTGTACTACTCGGACGCTGGCCATCTGATCACTCCCTTCCTGCAACCCACCACCTTCCGCAGCGACACCGGTCCATACATCCCGGTTGGTGGCACTGCCGAAGGCTACGCCCGCGCGGACCGGGAAAGCGGCCCGGCAGTGTTGGCATTCTTGCGGCAGGCGCTGGCCGAAGGGGACATCCGGCTGACCCGCTGAACCCGCTTCAGTCGGCGCGAGCGCGCAGCGTCACCCGGAATGCCGCGGCAACAACCGCTACGCTGGCTGCGCCAAACAGCGCCAGCGCAGTGGCCTCGCCGACGCCACGATGGATCAGCAGCAGGTACACGCCGATGCAGCTAGCCTGCGCAAACAATGGCCAGGCAATACGGCGGAAACCGCCACGGAACACGCGCCAGGCCAACACCGCGCTCAGCAGCCAGCCACCGGCGAACGCCAGCGGGTCCAGTGCTGGCGAGAATTCATAGACATTGCAGATCACGAACCACGCGCTCCAGCCGAGCATCGCCAGCAACAGCGCCAGTCCACCCAACACCCGCAGGGCGCGCATCAGGCAAACACCGCCACGCTCTGGCGGCCGCGCATCACCACCCGGCCCTGCTCATCCCAGGCCTGCATGTCCTGCGACGAATAACCGTCACCCGCATGCTGGCTGAAGGAACGCAGCAGGAACCATTCGCCCTGCGGCGAAGGATCGAGCAGCTCAACGTTCCAGGTGATCGAACTGATCGGCGCAGCAGCTCGGAAACTGGTGAATGCCGCCGGCGGCATCGCATCGCCCATCGCGATCAGGGCTACCGCCGGGTCTATCCCGCCGGCGTCGCGATGGCGGATCCAGGTTAGCAGCTCGGGAATCTCCGCAGCCGACACCGGCATCGCGCCACCGGCAGGACGCATCTGGAAGTTGCGGGTAAAGGCTGGCGCAAAAGGCATCGCCGCCATGTCGAAATCGCGGTACGCGGCAGGCCCCTGGGCCGGGCGCTCGCCACCGAAATCATGCGCAATCGCGCTTTCGCGGGCGCGGCCGAACACCAATGACAAGCGCGCCGCCAAGGCATCGTCGGAGAACACATCCACGCCGACATTCACCACCGACTTGCCCTCGCGCAGTACTGCCGGCACGAAACGCAGCAGACCGGCTGCAGGCCCGATGAAGGTCACCTGCATCGCGCGCAATGGCGGCAACACGCCTGCATGGCTTTGCATCGCCGCGGCCACCGCCAGCGCACTGAGCACGCCGCCGTAGGCAGTGCGTCCTTGTCGCCAACTGTCAGGGAGCAGCAGCCCTTGTTCACCATCGAAGGAAGACAGCAGCTCACTCAACGTCGGCATTCGGGACTCCGCGGATTGGGGTGGACCAGGTACTCAGTACACCAGTGTAGCGGCCAGCGGCAAACCATCAGGCCAGCGCTCACGGCCGCCCAGTCCGTCCAGCTCCACCAACACCGCGCCGCCAACAACCTGCGCCTCAAGCTGCGCAGCCAACTGCAAGGCGGCGAGCAAGGTACCGCCGGTGGCCAGCACGTCATCGACCAGCAGCACGCGCGCACCCGGCGGGGTTGCGCCGACGCTGACTTCGATGCGATCGGTGCCGTACTCCAACGCGTATTCCTGCTTCAGCGTTGCGCCCGGCAGCTTGCCCGGCTTGCGCACTGGCACGAAGCCCACGCCCAGTTCCAGGGCCAGCGCGGTACCCAGAATGAAGCCGCGCGCCTCCACGCCCAGCACCGCATGCAAACCAGCGTCGCGCCACGGCTCGGCCATCGACTGCACGGCGGCACGGAAGCAGGCGCCATCGCCCAGCAGCGGGATGATGTCCTTGAACAGGATGCCGGGCTTGGGGAAATCAGCGATGTCGCGGATCGGGCGCGACCATTCGGGGTAGGCAGGAGAAGTCATATCAGTCATTCGTGGAAAGGTGCTCAGGAGCTGCACGACAACATCGAGCAGCCGGCGCGGTCGCGCGCCCATTCCGGACGCTTGGCGGCAAATGCCTCGCGCCCGGGTTGTTCGTCATAAGGATGCCGCATCACGTCCAGCAAGTCCGTGATTCCGGCCAGATCGCCTTGTTCGGCACGGTCGATCGCCTGCTGGGCCAGCCAGTTGCGCAGCACGTATTTGGGATTTGCTGCCTGCATGGCATCACGGCGTTGCTGCGGTGACTGCCCGGCGGCCCGAACCCGCGCTGCATGGCGCTGCAGCCAGTCGGTCAGCGCTGGCAACACCTGTTCGCGGGCGGCCGGCGAATAGAAGGCATCCTCCAGCGCGGCGGCCTGCGGCGCGTCGATATCAATGGACGCCAAGGCACGGAATGCCAGCGTCATATCCATCTCACCGTCCTGCAGCAACTGCTGGAACTGCGTCATCAGCTCGACGTCGCCGTCCCGGTACTCGCCCAGACCAAGTTTGGCAACCAGATGGGCGCGTTCTTCGGCTTCAAAGCGTTCGCGGAAGCCATCCAATCCGGCCTGCAGAGGTGCAACCTCGGCAAACAAAGGCGACAACGCCTGCGCCAATCGCACCAGATTCCAGTACGCCACCTGCATCTGCGTGCCAAAGCGGTAGCGTCGGCCCTGCGCATCGGTGGTGTTCGGCGTCCAGTCCGGATCGTAGTCCTCGACCCAGCCGTAAGGGCCGTAATCCAGGGTCAAACCGAGGATCGACATGTTGTCGGTATTCATCACGCCGTGTACGAAGCCGACCCGCATCCACTGCGCGACCATCACCGCGGTACGCGTGCAGACCTGCGCAAACCAGTCGGCGTACAGCGCCTCGCCACTGCCCTGCAGCTCGGGGTAATCACGGGCGATGCAGAAATCGACCAGTTGCCGCAGCAGCGCGACATCACCGCGCACCGATGGCAGCTCGAATGTGCCGAAGCGGATGAACGACGGTGCGACGCGGCACACCACCGCACCGGGTTCGGCCTGCGGATGACCGTCGTAGAACATGTCGCGCATCACCGCCTCGCCGGTGCCGACGAGGCTCAATGCGCGGGTGGTGGGCACACCGAGATGATGCATGGCCTCGGAGCACAGGAACTCGCGCAGTGACGAACGCAGCACCGCTCGGCCATCGGCGCCGCGCGAATACGGCGTGGGACCCGCACCTTTGAGCTGCAGCTCCCAACGCTTGCCACTGGCCAGCAACTCCCCCAGGGAGATGGCGCGGCCATCGCCAAGCTGCCCGGCCCAATGGCCGAACTGATGGCCGCCGTAATTGGCGGCCCACGGCTGCATGCCGGCGAACAAGGCATTGCCACCAAAGATCTCGGCAAACTCCGGGCTGGCAATCGTTGTCGGGGCGAAGCCAAGCACATCTGCGACCTCAGCCGAGTGCGCCAGCAAGCGCGGTGCAGCCACCGGCGTCGGCATCACCGCCGACCAGGCAGCACCCAGCACCTCGCGGCGGCGCGCGCCGGTTTCAGGATCACCGGGCAGCTCGCGCTGGAAGCGGTTATCAAATAGCGGGGGCGTGTCGTTCATCATCTGAAAGTGGGGACTGCCGGGCCATGCTGCAAGCGTGGCCCGTTGTGCTCAACGAGCGCCGCCGATCAGATCCAGCGCGCCGCCACGCTGCTCGGCACGCTGATAGGCCGGCCGTTCGGCGATGCGGGCCAGGAAAGCCTGCAGCTTCGGATAGTCGGTCATGGGACCGGCGCGGACTGCCGCCGCCTGGACCGGGAAACTCATCTGGATATCAGCCGCGCTGAAACGCTCGCCGGCAAACCAGGTGGATTCGCCCAAGGCCTGCTCCATCCAGCCCAGGTGCAGACGCAGCTGCGGACTGATGAAGCTCTTCATCACCTTGTCGACGATGCTGTGGGCAATCGGCTTGGCGAAAAATGGCAGCGGTGCCTTGCGCACTTTCGCGAACACCAGGCTCATCACCAGCGGCGGCATCGCCGAGCCTTCGGCGTAGTGCATCCAGTAGTGATAGTGCAGGCGTTCCGGCGCATCCACTGGCAGGGGCTGCGGCGACAGGCTGCGCTGCAGGTCATAGCGGTCAGCCAGGTATTCCAGGATGGCCCCGGATTCGGCCAGGATCAGTGCGCCGTCCTGCAGCACCGGAGATTTGCCGAGCGGATGCACCTTGCGCAGTTCCGGCGGCGCCAGCCAGGTCTTGGGGTCGCGCTTGTAGCTGACCACGTCGTAGGCCAGGCCCAACTCTTCCAGCATCCACAGCACGCGCTGCGAACGCGATTGTTCCAGATGGTGCACGGTGATCATCGCTGGCTCCAACGTCATTCAATCGACACGAGACAACATCCTAGCCAACACCTGCAGAACGCAGCGTCAGTGCAAGGCGAAGCTCGATGCGAAAACACAAATAAAAACGCCGGAAGCTTTCGCTTCCGGCGTTCCAAGCAACCTTACGGTAGCAAGGGGTCGATTAGACCGCCTGCACCTGGTCAGCCTGCATACCCTTCTGGCCCTGCACGGCGACGAAAGTCACCTTCTGGCCTTCCTGCAGCGACTTGAAGCCGTTGCCCTGGATGGCGCGGAAATGCACGAACAGGTCCGGGCCGCTTTCCGGGGTGATGAAGCCGAAGCCCTTGGCGTCGTTGAACCACTTGACAGTGCCGGTCTGACGATCAGACATGTACTAACTCCTGAAACATAAGTTGAAATAATCGCAGCCACCGGAGATCGGGGCCGAGACTGAGTTGCAGGCGTTGGTAAAGCGGATCGATGAGCCGATCAAGAAGATCAACTGCATCAGGCCACGATTCACGGTGACCCTTGCAAGCACAGTGGGATGGACAATACGCCGCTTTGTTCCAAAAAGCGATAATTACCGTATTCAGAAACCCAATTTGATTCAGTTCGTCTATTAAGTCGCTGAAAACAGTCAATTTTCTGACGATAGCCCGGAACCAGCAAAGTCCGAAAATCCAATAGACTGCGCGGCATGAGCACTGAAGACGTCGTTTCCGCCACCCGTTCGGCCACCCAGATTTGGGTCGATGCCGATGCCTGCCCCGTGGTGATCAAGGAAATCCTGTTCCGCGCCGCCGAACGGGCCAAGGTCGAGACCGTACTGGTCGCCAACCAATGGCTGCGCACCCCGCCCTCGCGCTTCATCCGTGCCATGCAGGTGCCGGGTGGGCCGGATGTTGCCGACGACGCCATTGCCGAGCGAGTGAACCCCGGCGACCTGGTCGTTACCCAGGACATTCCGCTGGCAGCGCGTGTGTTGGAGAAAAAAGCCGTCGCACTGAATCCGCGCGGTGAGCTCTATACCGCCAACACCATCGCCGAGCGGCTATCGGTGCGCAACTTCATGGAAGAACTGCGTGGTGCTGGCGTTCAGACCGGCGGTCCTGCCACCTTGCACGCGCGTGACCGCCAGGCCTTTGCCGCCCAGCTCGACCGCTGGCTCGCGCAACGGCGCTGAAGCTCACACCAGCTCACGCGCACTGCGGAATTCCCGCTGCCGGCCGCTGAGCGGATCCAAGAAGGCCAAGCGCCGCGCCAACAGTTGCAGCGGCTGCCGGTAATCATCCGGTGCGCGCTCGATTACCTGCGGGTAGAAATCGTCACCGATGATGGGCGCTCCCAGCGCGGCCATGTGCACGCGCAACTGGTGTTTGCGCCCAGTCACCGGCTCCAACGCGTAATGCCACACATCGCCACGCCGCTCGATCACCTCCACCCGGCTCAGGGCATTGGCCTCGCCCGCCAGCTCGACCATGCGAAAGAACGGTTCGCCGCGGCCGATACGACTGTTCCGCTGCAGCGGGAACTGCAGCGTCGGCAGGGCCGGGGCCAGGGCCTCATAGCCTTTGTCGATGCGACGCTCGGCAAACAGCCGCTGGTAGGCGGCGCGCGTGTGCGGATTGCAGGAGAACAACACCAGTCCCGCAGTGCCACGATCAATCCGGTGCAGCGGCACCAGCTCGCGGTTGCCGGTGCTGGCGATCAGTCGCGCGAGCAGGGTCTGGCGCACGAAGCGGCCGGCCGGGGTGACCGGCAGGAAATGCGGCTTGTCGGCTACCAACAGGTGTTCGTCCTGGTGCAGGATCTGCTCGGCGAATGGCACCTCCGGCTCGTCGGCAACCTCGCGGAAATACTGGATCTCCTGCCCTGCCCGCCACGGCTGCGCCGGCAGCAGCGGCCGGCCGTCGCTGCCCAGCACCCGCCCGCGCGCAAAACGGCCCAGCCATTGCGCCTGGCTTACCGCCGGGAAGCGGGCGCACAAACCCTCCAACAGGCTGGCCCACGGGCCTGGAGCGAGTTGCAGACGGCTTGGCAGGTCTTGGTCAGGCACGTTGAAACGGGTCCGGTGCGGGGCCAGGCATTATGATGGGCGGTCTTTGTACCCGGTATTCCCATGGCCCTCACCGCCACCATCCGCAAGGCCGAGCTGCAGATCAGCGACATGGACCGCGGTTACTACGCGACCCACAACCTGACCCTGGCCCAGCATCCCTCCGAAACCGACGAGCGCCTGATGGTGCGCCTGCTCGCCTTCGCCCTCAACGCCGAGGACCGGCTGGAATTCGGCAAGGGCCTAAGCAGCGAGGACGAACCGGACCTGTGGCAGCTGGACTACACCGGCGACATCGAGCAGTGGATCGATCTGGGCCATCCGGACGAGTCACGCGTGCGCAAGGCCTGCAACCGCAGCCGTCGCGTGCAGATCGTCAACTACGGCGGCAATGCCTCCGACATCTGGTGGCAGAAGCAGGGCAAGCACCTGACCCGTTTCAACAACCTGTCGGTGATCGACCTGCCGTCCGCGTTCGTCGAGCGCTGGGGTGAGCAGGTGCAACGCGCGATGCGCTGGAGCGTGCTGATCCAGGATGGCGAGGTGCAGATCCTCAATGATCACATCCAGCTGGACGTGATCCCGGTCTGGCGCAAGCGCCCGGCGGAGTAAGCAGTAGTGGCAGACAAGGTAATCCGCTGCGACGTACTGGTGATCGGCGCTGGCGCCGCGGGGCTGATGTGCGCGCTCACCGCCGGCCAGCGCGGCCGCATCGTGCAGGTCATCGATCATGCCAACAAGGTTGGCAAGAAGATCCTGATGTCAGGCGGCGGCCGCTGCAACTTCACCAATACCGGCACCACCGCAGCCAACTTCATCTCCAACAACCCGCACTTCTGCAAGTCGGCGCTGGCGCGATATACGCCGGCCGATTTCATCGAGATGGTCGAACGCCACGGCATCGCCTATCACGAGAA
Source organism: Stenotrophomonas sp. STEN029 (assembly GCF_056760015.1). Taxonomy (NCBI): domain Bacteria; kingdom Pseudomonadati; phylum Pseudomonadota; class Gammaproteobacteria; order Lysobacterales; family Lysobacteraceae; genus Stenotrophomonas; species Stenotrophomonas sp. STEN029. The sequence goes on from NZ_JBRREC010000006.1 coordinate 30,139, forward strand.
GGAGCTGGGCCAGTTGTTCTGCGACATTTCCTCCAAGCAGATCGTGAAGATGCTGCTGGACGAGTGCTCCGACGCAGGCGTGCAGATCCGCACCGATTGCGGCGTCCAGCAGATCGAGCGCGGCGCCGATGGCTTCCACGTGCGTACCGCGCAGGGGCAATTCCACAGCGCCTCGGTGGTGATCGCTACCGGCGGGCTGTCGATCCCGAGCATGGGCGCCAGCGGCTTCGGTTACGAAGTGGCCCGCAACTTCGGCCATGAGCTGCTGCCGACGCGTGCCGGGCTGGTGCCGCTGACCCTGAGCGGCACCCACCAGGAACGCTTCGCCGAGCTCAGTGGCGTTGCGCTGCCGGTGGAGGCGCGCTGCAACGGCAAGAGCTTCCGCAACTCGATGCTGATCACCCATCGCGGCGTCAGCGGCCCGGCGATCCTGCAGATCTCCTCGTACTGGCAACCGGGTAATGACCTGCGGCTGGACCTGCTGCCCGATCACGATGCAGCCGAATGGCTGCGGCAGATGAAGCGCGAGCGCGGCGCCTCCGAATTGCGCACCGTGCTGTCCGAAGTGATGCCGCGGCGGCTGGCCCTGCGCCTGTGCGAGCAATGGCTGAAGGACAAGCCGATGCGGCAGATGGACGAGCCCGAGCTCAAGGCCGCCGCCAGCCTGCTGTCCGATTTCCCGCTAGTCGCCAGCGGCACCGAGGGCTACCGCACCGCCGAAGTCACCCTGGGCGGCGTGGACACGCGCAAGGTGTCTTCCTCGACGATGGAATCGCAGCGGGTACCCGGCCTGCACTTTGTCGGCGAGGTACTGGACGTGACCGGCTGGCTGGGCGGCTACAACTTCCAATGGGCCTGGGCCTCCGGACGTGCCGCCGGGATGGCGGTGTAAGCGGATTCGGCAGATCGGCAAGCCGGCCACACCGCTGCACACAGCAGCTGCGGGGAGGTGTTGCGGCCGCTGGCGACGACCCCTGGAGGCGGCCTTGGGACTACACTCACGGGAGTACGTCACAGGCAAGCGATCTGCGCATAGACGCCGGCGACGTGCATCGTGTATTAAACCCCGTCCCCCGGGAGTCCTGAATGCAGAACGCCAAAGACATCACCTTGCGCTTGCTGATCGTTGACGACAGTGCCGAGAGCGCCGAGGCCATCGTCAGCACCTTGCGCAACAGCGGCATCGCAGTGCGCCCGTCGCGGCCGCAGAGTGCCGAGGAGCTGAGCCAGGCACTGAGCCAACCCATCGACCTGGTGCTGGCGGCCAACTCTTACGCTATCCCGCAGTTGCTGCTGACCCAGCAGGTCGCGGCCAGCGGCAAGGACATCCCGATGATCCTGCTGACCGACAGCATCGATGCACAGATGCTGCTGGACTCGGCCGCCAACGGCATCCGCGCCATCGCGCTGCGCCAGCAGCCAGACCACCTGTTGTCGGTGGTGCAGACCGAATGGACCGACCTGCAGGCGCGCCGCGGCCTGCGCCGGATCGAGGCGCAGATGCGCGAGACCGAGCGCCGCTGCGACGCACTGATCTCGTCCTCGCGCGATCCCATCGCCTACATCCACGAAGGCATGCACATCCGCGCCAACGAAGCCTATCTGGACATGTTCGGATTCGAGTCGTTCGAGGATGTGGAAGGCATCTCGCTGTTGGACATGGTGGCGCCGCAGCACGTGGAGAACTTCAAGCAGCTGCTCAAATCGCTGAGCAAGGGCGAAGCGCCGCCACCGCAATACGAAGTGCACGCACGTAACCAGGACGGCGACACCTTCCCGGCGACGATGGAATTCACCGCTGCCACCTATGAAGACGAGAGCTGTTTCCAGATCGTGTTCCGTCGCCGCGAGGAGTTTGATCCGGAACTGGCACGCGAAGTCGAAGCGCTGCGCCAGCGCGACCAGGTCACCGGCCTGCTCAACCGCCCGACTTTCATGGTCCAGCTGGAGAAGGCCGTCGCCCAGGTTGGGCGCAGCGATGGCCAGTATGGCTTCCTGCTGGTAGAACCGGATCACTATGCACGCCTGCTGCCCGATATCGGACTGGATTCGGCAGACGCATTGATTGCAGCCCTCGGCCAGAAGCTGGCCCAGGCTGTTGGCGAGGACGCGCAGCTGGCGCGCTTTGGCGAGCATAGCTTTGCCCTGCTTACCGAGGGCGATTACACACATACCTCGCAGATGGCTGAGCGGGTACGCGGCGCCTTTGCCTCCTCGGTATTCAGCATCGGCGAGCGCTCGGCCACCGTCACCGTCAGCATCGGCGGCGTGCAGGTGGGCGAGAAGATCGCCAGCGTTGGCCAGGTCCTGAACCGCGCCAATGACTGCGCACGCGCCGCCACTGAACTGGGTGGCAATACCTTCAAGGTATTCGATCCGGGCGCGGCCGACCGCGTCGAGGAAGAGCGCATCCAGAGCTGGGTACAGCGTATCCGCCAGGCAGTCGCTGGTGATGGCTTCCATCTGCGTTTCCGCCCCGTGCTGAACCTTATGGGCGAGCCGATCCAGCTGTATGACACCTCGCTGCAGATGGAAAACAACGGCGAGATGGTGGGACCGCCCAGCTTCCTGCCGATCGCACAGGAACACGGGTTGTTGGCGCCGATCAACCGCTGGGTGGTGGCCAACGCCATTCGCGCGCTGGGCGAGCGGCGCCGTGCCGGTCACCGCACGCACCTGATGGTACGCATCACCCCGGAGTCCTTCTCCGACCCCGAGCTGCTGACGGTGATCCGCAATGGCCTGCAGGCCGAAGGCGTGGAAGGCGCGCAGCTGTGGCTGCAGATTCCCGAGGCCAAGGTATTCACCCACCTGCGCAATGCGCAGCAGTTCCTGGGCGATGTCACTGCGTTGGGCTGCAAGGTTGGCCTCGAGCAGTTTGGCTCGGGACTGGATTCATTCCAGCTGCTGGCGCACTTCCAGCCTGGCTTCCTCAAGCTGGACAGCGCGTTCACGGCTGACCCGACGCTGGCCAAGGAGCAGCTGGAGAAGACCCAGGAGATCACCACCAAGGCGCAGTCTGCCGGCATTCTGACCATCGCCGAGTTCGTGGCGGATGCGTCGACGATGAGCCTGTTGTTCAGCGCTGGCGTGGATTACGTGGAAGGCGATTTTGTCGGGCCGCCGACGGCTCAGATGGATTTTGAGTTTGGTTGATGGTTTTCTGTGGGCTGCTTGTTTGCGCCAAGAGCTGCCCTCACCCCAACCCCTCTCCCGCAGGCGGGAGAAGGGCTAGCAATCCGCAAGCGCGAGCAATGCCTGCAACCGCAGCTGTATAGCCCCTCTCCCGCCTGCGGGAGAGGGGTTGGGGTGAGGGGAAGCTCCTGGCTAGGAATGCAAAAAAAAAGGCCGCGCAAAGCGCGGCCTTCTCATTACCAAGAAGCCAAAAGAACTCAGACCTCAACAATCCCCGGAATCGCCACATCCGGATTCACGTCGGCTTCGTAATCCACGCCGTCGATGCCGAACCCGAACAGGCGCAGGAAGTCGGCCTTGTAGCCGGCCAGGTCGCTGATCTCGTACAGGTTCTCGTTGGTCACCTGCGGCCACAGCTCCAGTACCTTGCCCTGCACTTCCGGCGCCATTTCCTTGTAGTCCGCTCGCAGACGGCCTTCGCCGTCGACCAGCGCGATCTCACGGCCCTGCGCGTCCTGCAACTGCTGGCGGATGTGGTCAGCCGCGTTGGCGCCGCCCTGCGGGCCGTTGTACAGAATGTCGTACAGGGTATCGAGCTGCTCGATGCAGCCTTCGTGCGTGCCCTGCTCTTTCATCACCTTGAACAGCAGCGACAGATACAGCGGCATGGTCGGGATCGCCGAGCTGGCCTGGGTCACAACCGCCTTCAGCACCGACACGCGCGCATCGCCGCCCAGCCCCTGCAACTTGTCACGGATGGCCAGCACCTTGGCATCCAGATCCTTCTTGGCAGCACCGATCGAACCATTCCAGTAAATGGCCTGGGTGATCTCTTCGCCGACATAGGTGAACGCGGTGGTGGTAGCACCCGGTGCCAGCACGCCAGCCTCAAGCAGCGCGTCGATCCACATCTGCCAGTCTTCGCCACCCATGACCTGCACGGTGCCGGCGATTTCCTCGGCCGTTGCCGGCTGCAGCGTGGTTTCGGTCAGCACTTCCTTGTCGGTATCCAAGCCACGCAAGGTGATCGGTGCGCCGATCGGCTTCAGCGTGGAGCTGATGATCTCGCCGGTCTTGGGATGCTTGCGACGCGGCGCGGCGAGGCTGTAAACCACCTGATCGACCTGGCCCAGATCGGCCTTGATGATCTCGATGACCTTCTGCTTCACCTCGTCGGAGAACGCATCGCCATTGACGCTGCGCGCATACAGGCCCGCCTGGTGCGCGTACTTCTCGAATGCGGCGGAGTTGTACCAACCCGCCGTACCCGGCTTGGTCTCGCTGCCCGGGCGCTCGAAGAACACGCCAAGGGTGGCGGCATCGCTGCCAAACGCAGCCTTGATGCGGGCGGCCAGACCGTAACCGGTGGAGGCACCGAGCACCAGCACCTTCTTCGGGCCATTGGCCAGCTTGGGCTGGGCCTTGATGTAATCGATCTGTTCCTTGACCGCCGCATCGCAACCAGTCGGATGGGTGGTGACGCAGATGAAGCCGCGCACACGCGGTTTGATGACCATGAAAACCTCGGTTGGCTAAACAGAAGACAGCAGCACAAGCAGTTTGCGCGCTGAACCGGGAGGATCGTAGTGCGCTGCCGCATCGAAAACAACCGACGCCACCGCATGGACCGCCCTGCCCCCGCGCGGATTGCAGGCAAAAGAAAAGCCGCGCAGAGCGCGGCTTTTCAGCAAGGCAGTGCGGGTCCGTCAGGGACGACGGGCCAGCTCTTCCTCGTCCTTGGCCTTGGGCAGCAGATCCTGCTTGGTGACCTTGAACGGACCAATGCTCAGCAGCGGCACGGCCACGATGATCGAGGAGATGACCACGATCACGGCACCCACCATGTGGGTTTCGGCCAGGCCTTCCATCGACTCGCCACCAAACATGTACAGCGCCAGTGCGGACAGGAAGAACAGCACCGCGGTGATCACCGTACGCGACAGCGTCTGGTTGATCGAGCGGTTAAGCACTTCCAGCGGCTCCACGCGCAGGCTGCGGAAGTTTTCGCGCACACGGTCGAACACCACGATGATGTCGTTGATGGCAAAACCCATCACCGACAACATACCGGCCAACACGGTCAGGTCGAACTCGCGGCCGAGCAGCGACATGTAGGCAACCGTCAGGATCAGGTCGAAGAATGCGGTGATGCTGGCGACGATGGCGAACTTCCATTCGAAGCGGGCAGCGATGTAGATCAGGAAGCCGATGACCATGAACAGCGTGGCGTAGATGCCGTTCATCGCCAGGTCCTTGCCGACCTGCGGGCCGACGAACTCGCCCGGCTGCACGGTAGCGACATTGTCCGCCGCAGTCACCGCAACGCGGACATTCTCGGCAACCGTCTGCGCGGCATCGGCGGCATTGTTGTGCTCGCCATCCGGCGGCAGGCGGATCATCAGGTCATTGCCGCCACCGACGCTCTGCACCTGGGCGTTCTCGAAGCCAGCCTTCTCCAGACGCTCGCGCACCGTGTCGGCGTTGATGCTCTTTTCAAAATGCGTGCGCACAACCGTGCCGCCGGTGAACTCCAGCGCGTAGTTGAAGCCTTTGAAGCCGATGATGGCGAACGAGGCCAGCAGCAACACCACCATGATCGCGAGCACCGGCTTGCGGTGACTCATGAAGTCGATGTTGGTGTCGTTCGGAACGATGTGAAGTGGAAACAGTTTCATGCAAGGAGTTCCTTGGAAAACCCGCACCGGTCAGGTGCGGGCTTCTGCGAAGAGGTTCGCGTCAGATGGCCACGGAGTTCAGCTTCTTGCGCTTGGCGTAGATCAGCGTCGCCAGAGCACGCGACACGGTGATCGCAGTGAACATCGAGGCAAAAATACCGATGATCATGGTCAGCGCGAAGCCCTTCAGCGGGCCGGTACCGAACGCGTACAGCGCCACACCGACAATCAGGCCAGTGAGGTTGGCGTCGAGGATGGTGCCCGAGGCGCGCTCGTAACCCTCCGCGATGGCCTTCTTCGCCGGCATGCCCAGTCGCAACTCTTCACGGATACGTTCGTTGATCAGCACGTTGGCGTCGACCGACAAGCCGACCGACAAGGCCAGGCCGGCGAAGCCCGGCAAGGTCATGGTCGCGCCGAACATCGACATCACCGCCACCACGATCAGCAGGTTGAACAGCAGCGCCACCGAGGTGATCACGCCGAACATGCGGTAGTAGATGGCGAAGAACACCAGGGTGAAGATGAACGAGAACACCACTGCCTTGACGCCGCGGTCCACGTTCTCCTTACCCAGGCTCGGGCCGATCACGTATTCCTCGACGAAGTCCATCGGCGCAGCCAGCGAGCCTGCACGCAGCAGCTTGGCCAGGCCGTCGGCTTCGGTCTTCTCCAGGCCGGTGGTCTGGAACTCCTTGCCGAACACGCCATTGATGTTGGCGATGGAGATCACTTCTTCCTTGACCCGGAAGCTGCGCTGCTCCACACCGTTGACCATCGTCACCTGCGGAATCCGCTCGGTGTAGACCACGGCCATCGGCTTGCCGACATTGGCGCTGGTGAAATCAAACATGCGCTGGCCACCGACGCTGTTCAGCGTCACGCTGACCGACGGCAGGCCGTTCTGGTCAGTGGAGGTCGCCGCCTTGACCATCTGGTCGCCGGTGACGATGGTGCGCTTGTTCAACAGCACCGGCATGCCACGGCGGTCGCGGTAGAGCTTGGCTTCCGGCGGGATGCGGCCGGTATCCACTGCATCCTGCGCGTTGCCATCGACCACGGCGCGGTATTCCAGCGTCGCGGTGGCACCGATCATGCGCTTGGCTTCGGCCGTGTCCTGCACGCCCGGCAGCTCGACCACGATGCGGTCTTCGCCCTGGCGCTGGATGATCGGCTCGGCCACGCCCAGTTCGTTGACGCGGTTACGCAGGGTGGTCAGGTTCTGCTCGATGGCGCCGGAGGCGATCTGCAGCATTTCCGCCTGCGGCACGGTGGCGGTGATGCGATCACCACTGACCGAGTAGCTGAAGGTCGGCTGTGCCTTGGCCAGTGCCGCACGTGCCTTGTCGGCATCGGCAGCGTTGGTCAGGGCGATGGCGATATCGCTTTCGCCGCGACGCTCTACCGAACGGTAGGACACGCGGTTGTCACGCAGGGTGGTACGCACGTCTTCGGTGAAGGCTTCGAAACGCTTGTCCACCGCGGCCTTCTGGTCCACCTGCAAAGCAAAGTGCACGCCGCCGACCAGATCCAGACCCAGCACCATTGGCTTGCCGCCCAGATTGGCCAGCCAATCCGGCACGGTCGAGGCCAGGTTCAGGGCGACGGTGTAGTTTTCGCCGGCCGTCTCGCGCAGCACCTCATTGGCGCGCGACTGGGCGTCCAGCGAAGCAAGGCGGACGATCAGATTGTTCTCGCCCTCCTTCTCCACCGACTTGGCGGTGACACCGGCCTCGCCCAGCGCCTTGTTGACGCGCTCTTGCAGCGCATCATCAATCTGCCCACCACGGTTGGCGGTGATCTGAACGGACGGATCCTTCTGGTAGATGTTGGGCAGCGCGTACAGCGCGCTGACCGCCAGAACGATCAGAATCAGGAAGTACTTCCAGCGCGGAAATTCAAGCATTGTAGGATCCTGCGCGACGCCGGTGCGGCGTCACGACGTGACGGAAAGGGATCAGTCTCAGGCGGCGTTCTTCAGCGTGCCCTTGGGCAGGACGTTGCCGACCGAGCCCTTCTGCACGCGGATGCGGACGTTGTCGGCCACTTCCACGGTGATGAAGTTGTCGCCGATGTCGGTGACGACGCCAGCAATGCCGCCGGAGGTCAGCACTTCGTCACCCTTGGCGATCTTCTCCAGCATTGCCTTGTGTTCTTTCTGGCGCTTCATCTGCGGGCGGATCATCAGGAAGTACATCACTGCGATCAGTGCGATGGGCAGCAGGAAGGTACCCATGCCCGGTGCGGCCGGAGCGGCCTGGGCGACGGGAAGCAGGATAGCCATGAGAGTCATTTTGTAATCCTTGATGTTGGGCGGCACCCACCCGGGCCGGATGGCCTGCAGCAGTTACCGCGAAACGGGGTCAGCCGTGAAGTATGCCACGCGTCCGGGAGCACGTCCCGGACCGTGTGAAGACCGCTACTCCCCCGACAACGCCGGGACACTCAGGCCCCGGGCTGCATAGAAGGACTCGCGGAAGGCCAGGAAGGTTCCCGCCTCGATGGCCGCGCGCATGTCGGCCATCAGCTTTTCGTAATAGAACAGGTTGTGCAGGGTGCCCAGCATCGGCGCCAGCATCTCGTTGCAGCGGTCCAGATGACGCAGGTAGGAGCGGGTATAGCCACCGGTGCAGGCATGGCAGCCGCAGCCGGGCTCGATCGGGTTCATGTCCCGCTCGTACTTGGCATTGCGGATGCGAACGGTGCCGAACGAAGTGAAATAGTGGCCGTTACGGGCATTACGGGTCGGCATGACGCAGTCGAACATGTCCACGCCACGGGCCACGCCTTCAACCAGGTCTTCCGGCCGGCCCACACCCATCAGGTAGCGCGGACGGTCGGCGGGCAGGATCGGATGCATGTGGTCGAGCATGGCATTGCGCTCGTGCTCGGGCTCGCCCACCGCCAGGCCGCCGATGGCATAGCCATCAAAGCCGATCTGCTGCAGGCCCTCGGCCGAGCGGCTGCGCAGTTCGGTATGTACCCCGCCCTGGACGATGCCGAACAGCGCCGCATCGTTGCCCATGGCGTCATGTGCGTTGCGGCTGCGCTGGGCCCAGCGCAGGCTGAGCTCCATCGACTTGCGCGCCACCGGCTCGGTGGCCGGGTACGGTGTGCATTCGTCGAAGATCATGACGATGTCCGAATCCAGCACCTTCTGGATCTTCATGCTCTCTTCCGGGCCCAGGAAGACCCGGGCACCGTCGGTCGGCGAGGCAAATGTGACGCCTTCTTCGGTGATCTTGCGGCGATGCGCCAGCGAAAACACCTGAAAACCACCCGAATCGGTCAGGATTGGACCATTCCACTGGCAGAAGCCATGCAGGCCGCCGTGGTCGGCAATGACATCCAGGCCCGGGCGCAGGTACAGATGGAAGGTATTGCCGAGGATGATCTCGGCCCCGAGCGCGCGCACCTGCTCTGGCAGCACGCCCTTGACCGAGCCATAAGTGCCGACCGGCATGAACGCCGGGGTCTGCACGGTGCCGCGCGGGAAGGACAGCTGGCCACGGCGGGCGCGGCCATCGGTGTTCTGGAGCTTGAACTGCAATCTGGACATGGAAGCATTGAGGCGTCAGTTGCGCCAATTGTCGCGGATATGGGCCTGCAGGGCGAACTTTGGGCCCGGAATAGTCAGTCGGGGAAGCGAACCGGCGCTGGATCGTGCCAGGCCAGGCCAACCTCGGCACCAATATCCGGCAGCTGGCCAGGGCCGAAGTCCAGCTCCAGCCGCTCACCGCCCGCCAAGCGCACCCAACCGCTGCTGCCCGGCCCGCGAAATACCACGCCCTCGACCCGCGCACGCAGTGCCGCGGCCGGGTCCAGCAACAGGCTGTGTGGGCGCACCAGCACCCGCCCTCCCCCAACCATGCCGAGCCGCGCCGCCTGGATCAGCGCTCCGCGACCGATGAAACCGGCGACGAACGGATCCTGCGGCGCCTGATACAGCGCTTGGGCGCTGCTCCACTGCAGCAAGCGCCCTTCATGCATGACGCCGATGCGATCAGCCATGGCAAAGGCCTCACTCTGGTCATGGGTCACCATCAGCACCGTGGTGCCGGCCGCCTTGAGCAGGTCACGCAGTTCGCCAGCCAGCCGCTGACGGGTATCCACGTCCAGGTTCGAGAACGGCTCGTCCAGCAGCAACAGGTCCGGTGCCGGCGCCAGCGCGCGCGCCAACGCTACGCGCTGCTGTTGGCCACCAGACAATTCATGCGGGTAGCGCAGCTCCAGGCCTGGCAAGCCCACGTACTGCAACAAAGCCTGGACCCGGGCCTTCCGCTTGGCACGTTGCAGGCCACGCAGGCCAAAGCCGATGTTCGCCGCCACGTCCAGGTGCGGAAACAGCGCGTAATCCTGGAACATCATCCCAACCCTGCGCTGCTCGGGCGGCAGCGCCCGCTGCGGCGCAGCCAGCTGCCGCCCGGCGAGCACGATGCCGCCCTGCTGCAGCGGCTCAAAGCCGGCAATGCTGCGCAGCACCGTGGTCTTGCCGCAGCCGGACGCACCCAGCAGGCATCCAATCTCGCCACGACCGAGCTGCAACGACAAGCCCTCCACCACCGGTTTGAAACCGCCCGCGACGGGATAGCCAATATGCAGGTCTTCCAATACCAGCTGTGCGTCAACGTGCATCTTCAACTCCATAAGCCGCGCCTGCGCGCGCCAGCAGGATCACCGGCAGCAGGCCACTGACGACAATCAACAAGGCCGCCACCGCGCCTTCTTCATACGTCCCGCGCGCAGCCTCGGCATACAACCATGTCGCGAGTGTTTCGAAATTCATTGGCCGCAGCACAAGGGTGGCCGCCAACTCCTTCATCGTATCGACGAATACCAGCAGCGCGGCAGCGGCCAAGGCCGGGCGCAGCAGCGGCAGATGCACCCGTCGCAACATCCCCGCTGCACCCTCGCCCAGACTCGCTGCAGCCTGATCCAGCGACAGCGGAATGCGCGCCAAGCCCGCCTCGATCCCGCCCACCGATACCGCAAGAAAGCGCAGCGTATACGCCAGCACCAACACGGTCACCGAACCCATCAACAGCATCTGCGGCTGACCGCCAAGCAGCACCAACAGCCGGCTGGCCACGGCATCCAGCCCACCCAGCGGCAACAACAGGCCGATCGCCAGCACCGTGCCGGGGATCGCATAGCCCAGCGTGGCAGTGCGACTGCTGGCCATTGCCAGGGCGTTGCGTCGCCGCGCCTGCGCCAGCCGCAATGCCCACGCAACCAACAACCCCAGCGTCATCGCCACAACCGTTGCCAACAAGGCAACCCGCAAGGTGTTCCACAGCGCAACCAGCAACTGCGGCGAGAAACCAGCAACCTGCAGGCGCTCAACCGCCTCCCAGAGCAGATAGGCCGCCGGCACCACAAAGCCCAGCAGCACCGGCAGCAACCCCAACAGCAACGCAAGCAGGCCACGCGCGCCGCGCAGCTGCAGCGGCTGCAACGGGCGTGGCCGCAGTACGCTGGCGTAGCGCTGCCGGCGCCGACCATAGCGCTCCAGCGTCAGCAACAACGCCACCACCGCGAGCATCGCCAACGCGATCTGGGCCGCGCCGGCCAGATCGCCGCGACTTACCCAGGTGGTGTAGATCGAAACAGTGAGGGTCTGCACGCCGAGGAATTCGGAGGCCCCGATATCGTTGAGGGTTTCCAGCAAGGCCAGTGCCACGCCTACTGCGATTGCAGGTCGCGCCAACGGCAGCGCCACCCGCCAGAACACCTGCAGCGGCGTGGCCCCCAGGCTGCGCGCCGCTTCAAGCAAGCCCGCCGCCTGGGTCATGAACAAGGCGCGGGTCGTCAGGTACACATAGGGATAGAGCACGAAGCCCAGCAGCACGATGCAGCCAAGCAGATGGCGGATATCCGGCAGACGGAACTGGCGGGGACTGTCATAGCCCAGCAGGTCACGGATCAGCCCCTGCACCGGGCCAAGCGGATGCAGCACGTCCAGATAGGCGAAGGCGGCGATATACGTTGGCACCGCCAAGGGCAGCAGCAATGCCCAGCTCAACAGTTTGCGCCCCGGGAACGCAAACGCCGTCACCAACCACGCACTGCCCGTACCCAGCACTACGACCAATACCCCGACGCCCAGCAACAACAGCCCGGTATTGAACAGCGCGGTCGGCAGCACATTGGCCGATAGATGCGCCCACAGCCCCGCGCTGCCATCGCTCGCCGCCCACGCCAAGCCCAGCACCGGCGCCAACATCAGCACCGCCACCGATACCGCGCCCAGCAGCCAGGGATTCCATCGCCACGTCATCAAGCACTATCCATCGCGAAACAACGGCCCGGCACCGCAAGCACGGCGCCGGCCCGTAGGAAGCCGCAAGGTTCAGTTATCGAAACCGACCTTGTCCACCAGCTCACTGGCCAGCTTGCGGTTGGCAACCACTTCGGCCAAGGGCAGCGGGTCCACCTTCATCGGCCCGAAGCTGGCTACGACCGGGTCAAGCGCAACACCCGGCTTCACCGGGTATTCGTAGTTGGCGCGCGCGTACAGGCTCTGCGAGCTGTCGCTGACCAGGTATTCCAGCAACTTCACCGCGTTGTCATGATTGGGCGCATGACGGGCGACGGCGGCGCCGGAGATATTGACGTGGGTGCCGGTATCGGCAGCACTGGCAAACACCGGCCGCACTACCTGGATGGCATCACCCCAGCTGCGCTGCTCGGAGCCTTCCTCGGCGTTCTTCATGCGGCCCACGTAATACGCGTTGGCCACACCGATATCGCAGATGCCGGCAAGAATGTCGCGTGCAACATCGCGATCACCACCGGCAGCCTTGCGAGCGAGGTTGGCCTTGACCCCGCGCAGCCAGACTTCGGTCTTCTCCGCGCCATCATGCGCGATCATCGCCGCGAACAGACTGGTGTTGTAAGGATGCTGGCCGGAACGGATGCATACCCGGCCCTTCCACTTGGGATCGGCCAGATCTTCATAAGTGAAGCCGGTCAGGTCGAGATCCTTGTCGGCATAGACCACGCGGTCGCGCAGCGACAGCGCGAACCACTGCCCTTCGGGCGAGCGCAAGTGCGCAGGGATGGCCGCTTCCAGCACCGGCGACTTCACCGCCTGGGTGTGCCCGGCTTCAACCACGTCGAGCAGGCGACCGGTGTCCACCGTCATCAGCACGTCGGCCGGCGAACGCTCGCCTTCGGCAGCCAGACGCTCGGTCAAGCCGTCCTTGAGCAGCACCGTATTGACCTTGATGCCGGTGTCCGCGGTGAAGGCGTCCAACAACGGCTGCACCAGGGCGGGTTCGCGCGTGGTGTAGAGGTTGACCTCACCCGCAGTGGTGCCTGCTTGCGATGCGGCAGCAGGTGCGGGGGCGTCACCGCTCTTGGCGCAGGCGCCAAGCAGGACAAGGGAACACAAGGCAGCCAGATGGCCGGCGGCACGCTTCGGATGACGCATGATTTACTCCGGAAGTGGTCGTCGGTCCCGGCCACGATGGCCGGACACGGATCAAATGAGAACTTATCTCATCTGATCCATCCGTGCACTACGTCAAACAGCCGCACCTTCCGCAGCCGGGAACAACAGCATCGCATCGCCATAGCTGAAGAAGCGGTACTTCTGCGCGATAGCGTGCGCATAGGCCTGGAAAACACGTTCCTTGCCCGCGAACGCGCTGATCATCATCAGCAGGGTGCTTTCCGGCAGGTGGAAATTGGTGACCATCGCATCGACGCTGCGGATGCGATAACCCGGGGTGATGAAGATCTGGGTCTCTCCGGCGTAGGGATGCAGTTCGCCTTCGCGCATCGCACTCTCCAGCGCTCGCACCACGGTGGTACCGACACCGATCACCCGGCCACCGGCAGCACGGGTGCGCCGCACCTGCTCGACCAGCTCGGCGCCGACATTGAGCCATTCGCGGTGCATCACGTGCTGCGACAGATCATCCACGCGCACCGGCTGGAAGGTGCCGGCACCAACATGCAGGGTGATGTGCCCGAACTGCACGCCACGCTCGCGCAGCTGCGCCAGCAGCGCTTCGTCGAAGTGCAGACCGGCGGTCGGCGCAGCCACGGCACCGACCTGCTTGGCGAACACCGTCTGGTAGCGCTCGCGGTCGTCCACACCGGGCTCCCGGTGGATGTAGGGCGGCAGCGGCAGGCGACCTTCGTGCACCAGCCAGGATTCCAGCGATTCGGGGATATCAAAGCGCAGCACATAGAACTCGCCGTCGCGGCCAAGCACCTCGGCTTCGCCGCCGGCATCAAGCTGAATGCGACTGCCGGGCTTGGGCGATTTGCTGGCACCTATCTGCGCGCGCGCCTGCTGGCCACCGAGCAGACGCTCGATCAGGATCTCGACGCGGCCGCCACTGGCTTTCTGCCCGAACAGGCGCGCCGGGATGACGCGGGTGTCGTTGAACACCAGCAGGTCACCAGGCTGCAGCAATCCGGCCAGATCACGCACCTGACGGTCGTCGAACGGCGCCGGCGCCGGCGGAACCAGCAGCAGGCGACTGGCCGAACGTTCGGCCAAGGGAGCCTGGGCGATCAATTCCTCAGGCAGGTCATAGGTGAAATCGGACTTCTTCAAGGCCGGAACTTCGTGCGGGGAGCCGACTATTGTAGCTCCCGGGGGAGGAAGAGCTGGTTTCTGGGCTTGGGCCTGGGTTCGGGCCTTGGCCTTGGCTTCGCTTCATGCCGTCATTCCCGCGAAGGCGGGAATCGCTCTGGCTCTGGCACTGGCTTGCTCCTGAATTCGCACTGGCCAGGCCAAATCAACAGCGAACAGCCAAAGCAAGAGCGATTCCCGCCTTCGCGGGAATGACGGCTGTAGAGCATGGGCAAGGCAGCGCCGAAGCAACGCTGCCAGCTACCTCACCGCTCAAACTTGGTAGAAAGAATGATCGCGCTGTTGGTCCGTTCCACCCCATCCACCGCACCGATGGCGTCGGTCACCACATCCATCTCGCTGACCCCACCCACCACCACCATCGCGATCAGGTCGTGGTTGCCGCTTACCGAATGCAGCGAGCGCACCTCGGTGATGTCACGCAGCGCCTTGACCACGGCCGGCATCTTCTTCGGCAGGACGGTGATCAGCACGTGCGCACGCACCTGGCCCTGCTCGTAGTCCTCATGGGTGCGCACCGTGTAGCCGGCAATCACTCCCAACTGCTCGAGCCGGTCGATGCGGCTCTGCACCGTGGTCCGTGACAGGCCAAGCCGGCGGGCGATCTGCGCGGTGGAGGCGCGCGCGTCCTCGCGCAACACGGACAACAGGCGTTCGTCGGCAGGAGAAATATTCACATTGCAAACCAGCTTCGTCGATTCGACGAAATTACCCGAAAATCCGTCGAGATCATAGCTGCCATATGTCCAGAATCTCCACATAATGGGTATATACAAGAAACTTCTGGAGATGAGCATGACCGTACTCGGCCCCCTCGCCCCGCTTCGCGCGCACGCCGGCAGCCGCCTGACCCAAGGCCTGGACGACGCCAGCGTTGAACGCCTGGCCGTCGCTCACCCGGACCTGGCAGGCGCCATCGCCGCTGCCGCCAGCGAATACGCCCGCATCAAGGACGAAGCTGCCGACCTGCTGGATCTGGACGAGCACGACCAGATCGCCGCCATGCAGGCCGGCTTCGTCAATTTCTACGCCGACGACGCCGTCGTCCCGTACATCGCCCTGGCCGCCTGCGGCCCGTGGGTGGTCTCGCTCAAGGGCGCCGTGCTGTATGACGCTGGCGGCTACGGCATGCTCGGCTTCGGCCACACCCCGGCCGACGTGATGGCCGCTGCAGCCAAGCCGCAGGTGATGGCCAACATCATGACCCCGAGCCTGGCCCAGCGCCGCTTCGTGCAGGCCATGCAGAAAGAGATCGGCCACAGCCGCGGCAGCTGTCCGTTCTCGCACTTCATGTGCTTGAACTCCGGCTCCGAGGCCGTTGGCCTGGCCGCTCGAATTGCCGACATCAACGCCAAGCTGCAGACCGATCCGGGTGCACCGCATGCCGGCGCCACCATCAAGCGAGTGGTGATCAAGGGCAGCTTCCACGGCCGCACCGACCGCCCGGCGCTGTACTCCGACTCCAGCCGCAAGGCCTATGACCAGCACCTGGCCAGCTACCGCGGCGAGAACAGCGTCATCACCGTGCCGCCCTACGACGAAGCGGCGATGCGCAAGGTGTTCGCCGATGCCAAGGCCAACAACTGGTTCATCGAGGCGGTATTCCTGGAACCGGTGATGGGCGAAGGCGACCCGGGCCGCGCGGTGCCGGCCAGCTTCTACAAGCTGGTCCGCGAACTCACCCGCGAGCACGGCAGCCTGCTGCTGATCGACTCCATCCAGGCCGCACTGCGTGCGCACGGCACCCTGTCCTTCGTCGACTACCCGGGCTACGAGACGCTGGATCCGCCGGACATGGAAACCTATTCCAAGGCCTTGAACGGCGCGCAGTTCCCGCTGTCGGTGCTGGCCGTCACCGAGCATGCCGCCAAGCTCTACCGCAAGGGCGTGTACGGCAACACCATGACCACCAACCCGCGCGCGCTGGATGTGGCTGTCGCCACCCTCGCCCGCCTGTCGCCGGAAGTTCGCCAGAACATCCGCCTGCGTGGTGAACAGGCCGTGCAGAAGCTGGAAGCGCTCAAGACCAAGCTCGGCGGCCTGATCACCAAGGTGCAGGGCACCGGCCTGCTGTTCTCCTGCGAGCTGGCCCCGCAGTTCAAATGCTATGGCGCCGGCTCCACCGAAGAGTGGCTGCGCATGCACGGCGTCAATGTCATCCACGGTGGCGAGAATTCGCTGCGTTTCACCCCGCACTTCGGCATGGATGAGGAAGAACTCGACGTGCTGGTGGAGATGGTTGGTCGCGCGCTGGTTGAAGGCCCGCGCCGGGCGCAAGCTGACGCTGCCTGATTTTCCGTGGTGCGTAACGAAACAGGCGGCCATTGGCCGCCTGTTTCTGTTTGCAGATCCAGAAGCTCCCGCGCTCTCAACGTACGCTGGTGACCGCCAACGCAGGACCGGGCTGTCCACCCCAGCCGCCCAGTGCCTTGTAGACAGCAACGACACTGACATTCACCGACGCTTCCGCTGCCGCCAACGCATCGTCGGCAGCCAACTGATTGCGCTGCGCATCCAGCAAGGCCAGGAAGTCTTCCGAGCCTTCGCGATAACGCAGCTGCGCAAGCGATTCCGCCTTGCGTGCGGCCTGTGCCTGCTCAGCCACGATGCACAAGCGTGCCTGCTGCTTGGCATAGCGGGTCAGCGCGTTCTCGGTGTCTTCCAATGCCAGCAGCACCGCCTTCTCGTACTCGGCTGCCGCGCCATCGGCCTGCGCCTTGCTGGCACGCAGGCGTGCCCGCACGGTGCCGAAGTCGAATGCCGCCCAGCTGATCGACGGGGTCAGCGACCAGGCCTTGTTGTTGCCGTTGACCAGACCCGAAGCATCGCCGCCCAGGAAACCGACGAAACCACTCAGGCTGATGCGCGGGAACAGATCGGCCGTTGCCACGCCAACACGCGCCGTGGCTGCAGCCAGGCGACGCTCGGCCATGCGCACATCGGCACGCTGCCGCAGCAGGTCGCTGGTGTCGCCCAGTGGCAAGGCCTTGGCGAATGCAGGCACTTCACGTGGCTGCAGCAATGTGTCCAGTGAACCGGGACGCTGCCCAAGCAGCACGGCAAGACGGTGCCGCGACTGCACCTCGGACACTTCCAGCAACGGAATATCCGCCTCGATCGCCTTCAAACGGGCGCGACTGCTCTGCACGTCCAGCTCGCTGCCAGCGCCAAGCTCCAACCGGGTTTCGGTCAGCCGTTGGGTCTCACGCAGATTGAGCAGCGTGTCGCGGGCAACGGCAATCCGCTTCTGTGATCCGCGCAGCTCGAAGTAGTTGCGTGCCACTTCGGCCGCCACCATCACCTGCGCGTCGGCCAGATTGTCCCGCTCCGCGCCAAGGTCGGCACGCGCGGCCTCCGCCGCACGACGTTGCCTGCCGAACAGGTCCAGCTCCCAACCGGCATCGAAGCCGAGCTGATAGGTCTCGCTACCGACGCGCTCGCCGCCCAGCGTTGCATCGGGTTGCTTGCGCCTGTCCTGGCTGCCACCGGCAGTGATGTGCGGCAGCTGATCCAGGCGCTGTTCGGTGAACGCCGCGCGCGCGGCGCGTACGCGTGCCATCGCAATCTGCAGATCCAGGTTGTCACCCAGTGCATCGTGCACCAGCTGCCCCAGTACCGGGTCATCAAACTGCGTCCACCAGCTCGCAACCGGCGGCGCACTGGAGAACGCCGGGTCAACCGCGCCCTGCAGGCTGACCGGTTCCACTGGTGCTGCCTTGTAGTCGGGACCCACCGTCATGCAACCGGCCAGCAAGACACTGGCCATTGCGGTCACCAACAGGCGCATCACCACGGCAGCACCTCGCCGAGGTAGCTGAAGCTGCCGGTGGGGCCATCGGCAGCGATCAAGGCCATGCCCACGCTGGAACGCGCGCCTTCGGCGACATCGATCTCACCTTCGCCACCGTTCATGTCGGTCTTGACGTAGCCCGGATGCACCGCGTTGACCTTGATCGGGCCTTCGCGCAACTCATGCGCCAGCTGCACGGTCCAGGCGTTCAGCGCGCTCTTGGAAGCGTTGTAGGCCGGCACGATGAAACCGTAGATCGAAGAGCCCGGCTGCGCATGCAGGGTCAAGGAGCCGAGGATGCTGGACACATTGACGATGCGTCCGGCCGGTGCAGCACGCAGCAGCGGCAGGAAGGCCACGGTCACTTCAACCACGGCGAACAGATTGGTATTGAAGGTGCTGCGCCAGGTTTCCAGCGACTGGCCGCTGGCGCCGGCCTGCAGGTCATCGACCAGCACGCCGGCGTTGTTGACCAGGATATCGAGCTTGCCGTGCTGCTGCGTCACGCGCTCAACCGCTACCGCGATGCTGTCAGGGTCATTGACGTCGAGCTGGATGGCTTCCACCGGCAGGCCTTCCGCCTTCAGCTCCTGCGCCTTTGCGGCGGCAGTATCGTAGTTGCGCCCGGCCAGCAGCGTATGCACGCCCGCGGCTGCGAGCTGGCGTACGGTCTCAAGACCGATGCCGCGGGTGGCGCCGGTAACCAGGGCAACGTTGGTGTTCTGGGTATTCATCTGCTTTTCCTTGGGGGAATGAATTGATACAAGCCCGATAACATTTCAAACCATCCTTGCCAGTGAAGGTGACAAGGACCTGCGTGAGGCAGGACTTCTGCTGCCTCACGCAACGCGTATACACCTGCCATCAATGGTGGAGCGTCGGCTCACCGTGCTGTACCAGCTTGCCGCCGCCGTTACGTGACACGAACTTGCGCAGCGCCACGTAAAACACCGGGGTCAGGAACAGGCCGAACAAGGTCACACCCAACATGCCAGCAAACACGGTGATACCCGTCACCGAGCGCACCTCGGCACCGGCGCCATGCGAAAGCACCAACGGCACCGTGCCGGCGATGAAGGCGATCGAGGTCATCACGATAGGGCGCAGACGCAGACGGCAGGCTTCCAGCGCCGCCTCGACGATGCCCTTGCCCCCCATCTCCAACTCACGGGCGAACTCGACGATCAGGATCGCGTTCTTGCATGCCAGGCCCATCAACACCACCAGGCCTACCTGCACGAAGACGTTGTTATCACCGCCGGTCAGCCATACGCCGAACAACGCCGACAGCAAGGTCATCGGGACGATCAGGATCACCGCCAGCGGCAGCGACCAGCTCTCGTACAGCGCGGCCAACACCAGGAAGGCCAGCAGGATCGCCACCGGGAACACGATGAAGGCAGCCTTGCCCTGTGTCGCCTGCTGGTAGCTCAGGTCGGTCCATTCGGTGGCCATGCCGGCCGGCAGCACCTGCCCGGCAATCTCGGTGAGCTTGTTCATCGCCTCGGCCGAGGACAGCATGCGCGGATCTGCTTCACCGGCCAGATCAGCCGCCGGATAACCGTTGAAGCGCAGCACCGGATCCGGGCCATAGGTTTCCTTGACGGTCACCATCGAACCGATCGGCACCATCTCGCCGCGATCATTGCGGGTGCGCAGCTTGCCAATATCTTCCACGCTGTCACGGAACTGACCATCAGCCTGCGCGATCACCTGCCAGGTACGGCCGAACTGGTTGAAGTCATTGACATAGGCCGAACCCAGGTAGGTCTGCAGCGTGTCGAACAACTCGGTCAACTGCACCCCTTGTGCCTTCGCCTTCACACGGTCGACCTCTGCATCCAGCTGCGGCACGTTGGCCTGGTAGCTGGTGATCGGATAGGCCATGCCCGGCGTCTGTGCCACCGCGCCCTGCATGCTCTGCACCGCGTTCTGCAAGGCGCCATAGCCGAGATTGCCACGGTCCTCGATGAACATCTGGTAGCCGTTGCCGTTACCCAAACCAAGGATCGGCGGCGGCATCATCGCGAAGGCGAACCCTTCCTGCAGCCCGGCGATCTTCTGGTTGATCTCGGCATTGATCTGCGCGGCAGTACGGCCCTTGCGTTCGTTGAACGGCTTGAGCGGAATGAAGGCCACGCCGGTGTTTGGCGTATTGGTGAACTGCAGCGCATTCAAGCCGGGGAACGAGATGGTGTGGGCAACGCCATCGGTCTCCTGGGCAATCTTGGCCACCTTGCGCAGCATTTCATCGGTACGTGCAATCGACGAGCCTTCCGGCAGTTTCACACCGGCGATCAGGTACAGCTTGTCCTGGGTCGGGATGAAGCCCGGCGGCACCAGCTTGAAGATCACGCCGGTACCCACCAGCAGCACCGCGTACACCACGAACACCGCGCCGCGACGACCGAGGATGCGTGACACGCCGCGCTCATACTTCTCCGAGCTGGTCTTGAAGAAACGATTGAACGGACGGAACACCCAGCCGAACAGCTTGTCGATCAGACGGCTGGGCGCATCCTTGGCCGCACCATGCGGCTTGAGCAGGCGCGCAGCCAGGGCCGGCGACAGGGTCAGCGAGTTGATCGCCGAGATCACCGTGGAAATGGCAATCGTCACCGCGAACTGCTTGTAGAACTGGCCGGTGACGCCGGACAGGAACGCCATCGGCACGAACACCGCACACAACACCAGCGCGATCGCGACGATCGGGCCGGACACTTCCTTCATCGCCTGGTGCGCAGCAGCCGTGGGCGACAGGCCTTCCTCGATGTTGCGCTCGACGTTTTCCACCACCACGATCGCGTCATCGACCACGATGCCGATCGCCAGCACCAGGCCGAACAGGCTCAGCGTATTGATCGAGAAGCCCAGCAGGTACAACGCAGCAAATGTACCGACCACCGACACCGGCACTGCGATCAGCGGAATGATCGAGGCACGCCAGGTCTGCAGGAACAGGATCACCACCAGCACCACCAGCGCGATGGCTTCCAGCAACGTGGTCACCACGGCCTTGATCGAGTCACGCACGAAGATGGTGGTGTCGTACACCGCCTCGTACTTCACGTCGGCCGGGAAGCTCTTCTGCAGCTCGTCCATGGTGCCGATCACGGAATCGCGGATCTCCAGTGCATTGGCACCCGGCGCCTGGAAGATACCTATGCCGACTGCGTTCTTGCCATCCAGCTGCGAACGCAAGGTGTAGTCACCCGCGCCCAGTTCGATACGCGCCACGTCCGACAGGCGCACCACTTCGCCGTCGGTGCCGCTCTTGAGCACGATGTCACCGAACTCCTGCTCGCTGCGCAGGCGGCCCTGGGCATTGATAAGGGTCAGGAACTGGCTGTTGGGCATGGGCTCGGCGCCAAGCTGACCAGCGGAAACCTGCACGTTCTGTTCGCGCATGGCACTCACCACGTCGCTGGCGGTCAGTCCGCGCGAGGCAACCTTGTCCGGGTCCAGCCATGCACGCATGGCGTAGTCACCACCACCGAAGATCTGCGCATCGCCGACGCCGGGAATACGCGCCAGTCCATCCTTGACGTGCAGCCGGGCGTAGTTGCGCAGGTACAAGGTGTCGTAGCTGCCCTTGGGCGAAGTGAGGTGCACGACCATCAGGAAGGTCGGAGACTGCTTCTGGGTCGTCACGCCCTGCCGCCGCACGTCTTCAGGCAAGCGCGCCTGCGCCTGCGCAACGCGGTTCTGCACCTTCACCGCCGCTTCATCCGGATCGGTGCCCGGGCGGAAGGTGACGGTCATCTGCAGCACGCCGTCGGAGCCGGCCACCGACTTGAGGTACATCATGCCCTCGACGCCGTTGATCGCCTCTTCCAGGGGTGTCGCCACCGTCTCGGCGATCACCTTGGGATTGGCACCCGGATACACAGTGCGCACCACCACCGACGGCGGCACCACTTCCGGATACTCACCAATGGGCAGGAACGGAATGCTGACCAGGCCAGCGGCGAAGATCACGATCGACAACACCGCCGCGAAGATCGGCCTGTCGATGAAAAATCTGGAAAAATCCATGGGAAATCCTTGGAAAAGCTGGCGTCAGGCTGCAGCCGCCCTGCCCGCTCCCAACAGGAGCAGGCAAACACGGCCGGCTGCCACGCCGGCAAAGGTAGTTGGCGGCTTAGTTGATGCTGCTCACGGCCTGGGTGGCTGATGCAGCGGTGCGCTGCATCGCAACCGGCTTGGCCTGCACCGGCATGCCTGGCATGAACACCTTCTGCACGCCGTCGACGATGACCTTGTCGCCGGCAGCCAGACCCTGCTCGACGATGCGCAGGCCCTCGGCATTGCGGCCCAGCTGGACATCACGACGCTGCGCCTTGTTGTCCTTGTCCAGCACGAAGACGTACTTGCGGTCCTGGTCCGTCAGCACCGCCTTGTCGTCCACGAGTACTGCCTGGAACTGGCCGCTACCCAGCAGCTGCACACGGGCGAACAGGCCCGGAGTGAACTGGCGGCTGGCGTTGTCCAGCAGTGCGCGCACGCGGATGGTGCCGGTACTGCGGGTAATCTGGTTGTCGAGGAAATCGACTTTGCCTTCGTGCGGATAGCCCTGCTCGCCACTCAGGCCAACCTTGACCGGCAAGGCCTGGTCACGCTCGCTCGGGCGCTCACCATTGCGCGCCATCTGCACGTAACGCAGGTAGGTGGACTCGTCGGCGTCGAAGTAGACATGCACCGTGTCCAGCGACACCAGGGTGGTCAGCACGCTGGCTGCATCACCGGCGGTGACCAGGTTGCCAGCGGTCACCATCGCGCGGCCGGCACGGCCATCGATCGGCGCACGCACCTTGGTGAACTCCAGGTTGAGACGCGCTGCATCCAATGCAGCCTGCGCGGCCTGCACCTGTGCACCGGCCTGGTCTGCACTGGCACGGCGCTGTTCGGCGGTTTCCGCAGCAATGGCCTGTTGTTCGGCCAGGCGACGGGCGCGCTCGGACTCGCTGCGTGCCAGACCAGCCTGCGTGCGTGCGCGATTCAATTCGGCCTGCGCCCTGTTGAACTCGGCCTGGTAGCTGCGCGCATCGATGGTGAACAGTACATCGCCCTTCTTCACCTCATCGCCTTCGACGTAGTTGACCTTGTCGATGTAGCCAGACACACGCGGACGCAGTTCAACGCTCTGCACGGCCTCGACGCGGCCGCTGAACTCGTCCCACTGCGCAACCTGCTTGATCAGCACTGGCGCAACGCTTACTTCGGGTGCCGGTGGCGCAGCGTTTTCCGCGTGGCCGCCACTGCATGCGACCAGTACGGCCAGACTCAGCGCTGACATGCCTGCCAAGGCGACGCGGCGCAACGCGGGTGATGGGGAGATGCCTTTCATTTCGTGCTCCAAGGGGAGGTGATCAGGGAATTGCAAAAAAACGGAATGGAGCTCGACATCGCGGTGGCGCCAGCCCGTCACGCGACAATCTGCGCAGCTGAGCCCTGGGCGGGCGGATCAGCGGCAGTGGCGGCGAAATCACTGTCCCGTCCGCGGAAATTTTTGGACCACCAATGGGACAAACAACCCCAGGGCCCGTCGCAGCATCGCAACACCTTGCCGCTTGGCGCCTCGAGGGGCAGCTGCCTGCACGTCGCCAAGCAAGGCCTCAAACTGCAATGGATTCAATTGATTGCAGGCCAACCTTGAAGGCAAAGCGTTGCGGTAACTGGGCTCGCGGCGAGGTGTTGGCAGGGCCATGGGGGAGCGCATGCGCATGACGGCATGTCCGGATTGGATACAGGCGTACAAGATAGGCCCCTAATCCAGACTTGATTAGTACGGATTGAAGGGAATAATCATCCCGTCGCCGGCACAATTCCGTTGCCGCAAGAGTCCCAACCATGGCCAACGATCTCAACGACACCCTGATCTTCGTCAAAGTGGTCGAACAGGGCAGTTTCACTGCCGCTGCGCGTCTGCTCGGTCAACCCAAGACCACGGTCAGCCGCAAGGTGCAGGAGCTGGAGACCCGCCTGGGTGCGCGCCTGCTGCACCGGACCACGCGACGCCTGGGCCTGACCGAAGCTGGGACCGTGTATTACGAGCATTGCCAGCGCATTGCCCGCGAACTGGACCAGGCCGAAAGCGCGGTCAGCCAGTTGCAATCCGGCCCCCGCGGTTGGCTGCGTTTCACCGTTCCGTACTCGATTGGTACCTGCTGGATTGCACCGCTGCTGGGCCAGTTCCAGAGCGAGTACCCGGAGATCCGGGTCGACATGCACCTGGGCAATGAGACCTTGGACCTGATTTCAGGGGAAGTGGATCTGGCACTGCGCGTTGGCGCACTGCCCGACTCCAACCTTATCGCGCGCAAGCTGGGCAGCCTGCGCACCCAGGTATTCGCCAGCCCGGCCTATCTCGCCGTGCACGGCGAGCCCAAGCACCCGGACGAGCTGCAATTCCATCGCACCTTGGCGATCCGCAAGCTCCATCATGGACAAACCCAGCGTTTTACGTGGGCATTGGCCGAAAATGGTGGCGAGATGCGCGAGTTTGCGGTCAATCCGCTACTTGTGGCAAATGACCCGTCAGCCCTGAATGCCGCCCTGGTCGCTGGCGAGGGCCTGATGCTGAGCAGTGACGTGATGGCCAAGCCCTTTGTCGAATCCGGCATGGTGCGGCAGGTTCTGCCTGGCTGGACTGGCCCGGATTACGACTTCAATGCGGTATTTGCCGGCGGCCGCCTGGTCTCCCCCAAGGTGCGCGCGTTCATCGACTTCCTGGTCGCCAAGCTCAACTTCGACGCCAACTACATGATGTTGCAGTGCCCGAATGCCAAGCGGTTGGCCGATATCGAGCAGGAGTACCAGCAGCGCTCAAAGGGCCACCCAAAACTGCGGGTGGTGGAAGCTCTCAGCGCCTGAGTGCGGCACTACGCGTCAAACAGAAACGGCGGCCATCAAGGGCCCGTTTCTGTATGCATCAAGCGCTCTTGTCGCCAGGCCGTAGCCCGGGTAAGCGCAGCGCACCCGGGAAGAACAGCAATACGGTCAAATCCGGCTCGGAAACCTGATGACTCCGCAGCCCCGGGGGCGCTGCGCTTGCCCAGGCCAGGAATCAATACGTCGTCAGTAACCGCGGTAATACGGCCACAGCGGCACGATCTGCACTTCCTTGCAGCCGTCATAGCGGCTGCAGCTTCCGAAGTAACCCGGCCCTGAGTAGCGCTGGCGGGCATCGCGGTTATAGGGGCTGTTGTAGAAATCCGGACGCGCGAAATGGCCGGAACCGTAGTAACGGTAAGGCGTCTGGCCGATGCTCGACTCGGTACGGAAGGTCTGCGCCAGCGCCTGTGCGCCGTCATTGTCGACGTAGCCGTTCTCGTTGTCGTAGCGGACCAGGCGGTAATAAATCGTCTCGCCACCCTGCTTGCGGCTGTGCAACTGCTCCATCTGGCCACCGCCAGCATCGGCATAGGCCTTGCCACCCTCGAACAGAACTTCGCTGGGGTTGACGACTTCTTCTTCCAACGGCGGGGCTGCCGCCGCACTCGCAGCTACTGCAAGCAACATGGCTGCTACAGCCAACTTGTTCCACGCCTTTCCCATGATGCGCATGACCACCCTCCTTGATTGGGCACCTGCCGTTACCGGCAGTCCGCCGTGATCGCCCGGCCAACACCCTTGGCCGAGCTGTCATTGCTACCTGCTGCCATCGCGGCGCGCGGCCTTACCGGCACCCGCCCGGCAGCACTTTCGGACAAATCCGTGTTCATTATAGGAGGAAGCCGCATCCAGAGCCGTGAAACCGGTTGGATACTCAGCGCGTCGGCCTGACCTGCTGGTACTCCAGCAGTGCCCGGCGTATCACCTGGCGGGCCTCGGCCGCGCCGCCCCAACCGTTGAGCTGGATGTCGGCGCCAGTTGGCAGCTGCTTGTAGGTGCGGAAGAACGCCTCGATGCGCTGCACGTCCATGACCGGCAGATCCTCCAGCGCACGTACCTTCGCATAGGTCGGGTCGACTGCATCCACCGGCACGCCAACGATCTTCTCGTCGGCCTCGCCCTTGTCCACCATGCGCAACACGCCCAGCGGGCGGAAGCGGACGACGGCGCCGGGCTGGATCGGGAACCGGGTCAACACCAGCGCATCCAGCGGATCACCATCACCGGCCAAGGTCTGCGGCATCGAACCGTAGTTGGCCGGATAGGCAACCGGCATCGACAGGAAGCGATCCACCCGCAACTCGCCATGCTCACCGAGCTCGTACTTGATCGCGCCGCCAGCGGGAATCTCCACCGCCAGCAGCACTTCCTCCGGCGCGTTGTCGGGCTGCGGCAAGGCAAAGGGATGCAGCAGCTCGCCAGCTGCCAACAACGGTGACGCGGTAGCCAGCATCACGCCACAGAGAACTGCCTGCATCACCTTCATCCACCTACTCCCAGCAACGGTCGTCGCGGCCCTTGGGCGACACCGCACGCGGGCAATCACGCTGCGGGATGCGCCCTTCGGTGATCTCGCTGAACTGCTTGCCGCCATCGGCACCGCGACTGATCTGGAAAGCGTCATACAGCCGACCGGTTGCCGTGCGCGCTTCGTAGTGCAGCCCCTTGTCGTCCAGCCGCAGCACCTGGAACAACTGCGTGTCCTCGGCGGTAGGCTTCATCGTCGCGCGCGCTTCCGGCGACAAGCGGTACTGCTTGGGACCGGCAACGGACGAGATGTACTGCGGCAACGCTGCACCTGCATCGGCACGGCGGCCGTAGGTGTGATCGTGGCCCTGCAGCACCAGATCGACCTTGTGCCGCTGCAGTACCGGACGGATCTCGCTGGCCAGCACCGAGCTGTCACGCTCTGCGCGCAAGGGATACAGCGGCTGGTGCACGACCACGATGTTCCACGGCTGGCGGCTGCTTTCCAGCACATCCTCCAACCAGTTCGCCTGCGCCTTGGCGGTGCCCAGATCCAGTGCCGAAGTACCATCCAGCACCACCACGCGCAGACCCTGATAGTCGAACCAGTAGGTGGTACTGGCAGTAGCCGGCGCACCATTGCCCGGCAGCGCGAAGGTCAGCGGCCAATGCTTGCCCAGCACACGTCGTTCCTGCGGCGTGTCCTCGAACTCTTCGAAGTACTCGTGGTTACCTGCGGCCGGTGCGACCGCCATGCCCGGCAGCAACCAGCCACCGGCGGCGAACCACTCGCCCCATTCGTTGTCGTCCTCGCCATCACCGCCACTGACCAGATCACCCGCAAACAAGGTCAGCCGCGCATCCGGTGCGGTCTGCCAGCCCTGCCGTATCACTCGGCTGACATGGCTGAGGTTCTTGTTCTGGGTATCGCCGAAGTACAGCACCGTCAGCGGCTGACCAGCGGCAGCGGCAGTACGGAAGTGCTGCCATGCACTCCAGGTGCCCTGCCCCTGCACCCGGTAGGCATACAGCGTGTCGGCCTGCAGACCATCAATCAACGCACGATGGTGCTGGCTGTTGCCGTTCTCGGTCTGCAGCAGTTGGCTGCTCGCAGTGAGCTGCCGCACCTGGCCCATGTCCGGCGAGTCGCCAGCCACGGTGATTTCCAGCAGCGCCGGCTCGGCCAGTGGCGCGGTACGCCACGCCACCGCGAAGCCGCTGCTGGCATCCTGCGCTGGCGACGCGACGATGCGGTCAGGAAAGCCACTGGCCGCATAGTGCCGGCTCCCCGCCGGCACCTGCGTGTTGGGCTCGGCAGCTGGAGCGGCCCCCACCGCTCCAGCTGCGCCCATCAGCGCCGCGCTGATCAGCACCAGCAGTGGCAGCCGCAAGCGAGAGCGTCCCCGCGCCCTCATTGGCCACACTCCTGCGGCAGCGACAACGCCTTGGCGATATCGCGCCAATCAAAGGCCACCACGCCCTGATCGTCATGCACCGCGTACAGCGCCCCCTGCGGGAAACGCGCCGACACCTGCTGGCTGTTCCAGATACCGTCGGTATTGGCCACCGTGTTGCCGTGGAACGAACCCACCGGCGCCAGTGTCTTGCGATCGAACAGATGGAAGGTACTGCGCTGCTTGCCCTGCTCGGTGGTGATCCACCAGCCGCCATCGCCGCAGGTACGCAGCATCACGCCTTCGGCCTGTGCCTTGAACAGGCCGCGACCAAAGGTCTCGCCACTGAAGTCACCGGCCAGGTTGTAGACCTTGAACTCGCTGGCATAGGTTTCGTCTTCTTCGGCGATCAGCAGGCGGTCATTGGCCGGATCTCCCCAGATCGACTCGACCACACGCAGCGCGCCCTTGGGCGATGTGTCACCGATGCTGCGCACCAGCTTGGCCTGCACCTCGCCGCCATTGAGGGTGACGTGATAGCGACGCACGCGCTCGTCCAGACGCTCCAGCGCCGGCAGGATGTCATTGCCCGCCGCATCCTCGCCATCGTCGTAGGAATCAGTGACGTACAGGTCATAACCGCCCTGCACCGGGTTCACCCACAGGCCATAAGGCTTGCGCAGGTCGTTGCCGGCGAACACGCCCAGCGGCTTGAAGTCCGGCAGCTGCAGCACCTGCACACGGTGGTTGTCACGTTCGACGATGAACACCAGGTCGCCCTGCACCGCAATGCCATTGGGACGGTCGAACTGCCCCAACGCGGTGCCGGTGCTGCCGACGTCACGCAGATGCTTGCCGGTCTGGCCGTCGTACACCACCAGCTTGTCGGTGGCCTTGGCGGTCGCGATCAGCCACAGCCGGCCATCGGCACCGCGCCAGCTGGCCGGCGAATCGATGTTGTCAGCCGGCGTCATCGGGGTCAGGAAGGCTTCGGCCACCAAGGTGGACGGGACAGCGGTCGCGCCCTCGGCAAGATCGGCTGCGGTCGGTGGCGTGCTGGACTTCGGCACCGGCTGGCAGGCGCCCAGCACCAAGGCAACGGCGGTAGCGAGCAGCGCGGCCCTCACAGTGCCACCTTCACGCCAATCGCATAGGTACGGCCGTATTCCTCGTTCTGCAGGGTACGCGAGGACACGCCCTGGTACAGCTCGAGCGGCTCATCCAGCAGGTTGGAAGCTTCCAGGTACAGGCTCACGTTCTTGCTCAGCTTGTAGTCGAAGCTGAAATCGAGCTGGGTATGCGGCGCGACGTAGATATCGAATGCACGGCTGTCGCCGATGGTGTCCAGGTACTCGCTGCGATAGACACCGGCCAGGCGGGTGCTGAGGCCGCCCCATTCGTAGCCGATATGCGCGCTGTAGATGTTCCTGGACGCGCGCGGCAGGTTGAAGTCATCGCCTTCGCGGTCAGCGATGCCCGGATCAAAATCCGTGTCCAGCCAGGTGCCACTGGCACCGACCAGCAGGCCAGACCATGCGCCCGGCAGGAAGCTCAGCTGCTGCTGCCAGTTGAACTCGGCGCCGAACACCTTGGCCTTGTCGCCATTGATCGAGCGGGTCACCTTGAAGTCCGGATACTCGGGATCGTTATCAGTCTCGGTCTGCACGATGTAACCATCGATGGACTTGTGGAACAGACCCAACGAAATGATGCCGCTATCGCCGAGGTAGCGCTCGAAGGAGAAATCAAGATTGGTGGACTCGTACGGGTCCAGGTTCGGATTGCCGATACGTGCTTCTTCATCATCGCGGTTGACCGCCAGACGCGGCGAGACATCACCGAACGACGGTCGCGCCACGGTCTTGTTGACCGAGCCGCGCAGCACCCAGTCGTTATTGGTGTCGTAGCGCAGGTGCAGGCCAGGCAGCACACTGGTATAGCTGTTGTTGGCGATACGCGGGGTCACCGTGACGGTCTTGCCGTCGCTGGCAACATCGACATCGTTGCCGGTGGCATTGAACTGCGTGTTCTCCACGCGCACGCCGCCGATCACCCGCAATGCGCCGATGTCCCAGGTGCCCATCGCATAGGCGGAGAGGATGTCTTCGCTGGCGATGTAGTCTTCTTCCAGCGAAGTCATCGTGTTGCCGGCGACATCGCCCGACCTGGCGCTGTACTTGCTGCCATTGGCTGCCCACCAGGCACGCATCGCCGCCGAGCTCATGCCCTGGCCGAGGCTGCCACCGCGGTGATCAAGCGTCTTGCCGTTCCAACTGGACAGATCAACCGCCGGGCCGGTACGCAGCTCGACTTCGTCCACATTGACATCACGCTCGCGCCAGCGGCCCAGCACACCAAACTTGTAGCTGCCCTTGTCGCCATCGAAGCGGATGTTGACCTGCGCGCTGCGCTCGCTGTCGTCGATCTGCTTGGGCGAGAGGACGACGCGGTCGAACGCGTAGTTGCCGTTGTCCATCCAACCGCTGTCGCTCAGGCTCAGGCCGGGAATGCCACTGTTCTGGTTGAGCGTGGCATGCAGGTCGTCGCCGTCGTAATCGAAGCGCGCTTCCATTTCGTCGTTCACGCGCTCACGGGTCTTGGTATAGCCGATCTTGTAGTCCAGCACCGCACCGTTCAGACGGTTCTCGCCACCGAGGCTGACCGCAAAGGTGTTCTCTTCCTTGGTGCGGTAACGCATGCGCTTGCTGATGGCATCGGCCGGCAGATCGTCAACCTGGTAGCGGCCGCCGCCCAGGGCGGTGATCTCACCGTCGCCGAGGCCAAAGATCGTGCGCTGGCGGGTTTCCGCGTCGTCGAACTGGCTGTACAGCGTGCGCAGGTAATAGCGGTTGGCATCATCAGGACGCCAATCGAAATTCAGGTTGGCGCCGGTGCGTTCGCGCTCGATGGTGTACTTGCGGCGCTGGATCTCCACCGCGGCCAGATCGTCGTCGGCACCGCCATCGAAGGTGTCGTACTCCACCTCCGTGTTGTCGGATTCAAAGGTGCGCTTCTGGTAGTTGACACCCAGCGCCACACCGAAGGTTTCCGCAAACACTTCGCTGTAATTGAACGCAACCTTCGGGCTGGTCTCACCGGACAACTCCTGGTGGCTGCCCTCCAGCTTGCCCTTCAGGGAGCGACCATCGCGATCGAAGGCCGAGGCCGATTCCACCACTACCGCGCCGCCGATGGCATCACCCGGCATGTCCGGCGTGGCCGACTTGATCACCCGCAGGCGCTCGGTGGACTCGGACGGAATCACGTCCAGCGGTGCTGCCCGCGAGGAGTCCTCGGGCGTGCCGATGGCGATGCCGTCGATGCTGACGCTGTTCAAGGCCGCATCCAGGCCGCGGATCACCACGAAGCGACCCTCGCCCTGGTCGCGGGTGACGCTGACGCCAGGCAGGCGCTGCAGCGACTCGGCGACGTTCATGTCGGGGTAGTCACCCATCGAGTCGGAGGCCACCGCGTCCTGCACGCCATTGGCGTCGCGCTTGAGCTCGACGGCGCGGATCTGTGCCTCGCGCTGTGCTCGTACCTCGATGCGCTCCAGGTCGATGGCAGCTGCCGCACCGCTGGCCAGCGTGGTCGTGCCATCGGCCGTGGCCTGTTGTGCATATGCAGGCGCGGCAGCCATGCAGGCCACCGCGGTCGTCACCGCCACCACCAAGACGCTCTTGCGCACTACCGCCCCCAATCTGTGTAAAGGATGGGTGTGCACGGTATGTCCGTTCAATTGCATGACTGTTACAGACGCACGGCTGCAATATTTCAGTCCGTTACTGGCTGGGTACAGCAGGACTGCGGCAAACTATCGGCTCTTCCCTGTCATCACACCGCCATGAAAATCGTCGAAGTCCGCCACCCGTTGGTCCAGCACAAGATCGGCCTACTCCGCGATGCATCCATGAGCACCAAGGATTTCCGCGAGGTCGTCAACGAACTTGGCACCCTGCTGGCCTACGAGGCCACCGCCAATCTTGAGACCGAAAGCCACACCATGGCAGGCTGGGCCGGCCCGGTGCAGGTGCAGCGCATTGCCGGTGCCAAGATCACCGTGGTGCCGATCCTGCGCGCCGGCCTCGGCATGCTGACCGGCGTGCTGTCACTGATTCCAGCCGCGCGTGTTAGCGTTGTCGGCCTGCAGCGTGACGAGGAAACCCTGCAGCCAGTGCCCTACTTCGAGCGCCTGACCGGCCGCCTGGAAGAGCGCGACGCGCTGATCCTTGACCCGATGCTGGCCACCGGCGGCACCTTGATCGCCACCATCGACATGCTCAAGCGGGCCGGCGCCCGCCGCATCAAGGGCATCTTCCTGGTCGCCGCACCGGAAGGCCTGAAGGCACTGGAAGCCGTGCATCCGGACGTGGAGGTGTATACCGCCGCCATCGACGAACGCCTCAACGAGAAGGGCTACATCATGCCGGGCCTGGGCGATGCCGGTGATCGCATCTTCGGCACCCGCATCGGTTGAGCATCGCGGCCGGCCAGACAGTTGCCGCCAGCCTTTCCCCACGCAAACGATGAGTACGATGAAGCGCATCATGCCCTTGATCCTGGCCACAGCAGTTGCACTCGGCACGCAGGGGGCTGCTGCCGCCGACAAGGTCACCACACTTCCGGTGCAGTTCGCCAAGGGCATGCAAAGCTTCAGCACCAGCCACACCCTGCTTGGCTATGACAGCATCAACTACACGCTGGATGCCAAGGCCGAGCAATCCATGCGGGTAAGCCTGAGCGGCAGCAGCAATGTCGGCTTCAACATCTATGCCCCGGGGGATATTCCCGGCGTTGCCACCGCTCTCGGCAGTGGCAGCCTGGGACAGGACTGGAACGGCATATTGCCTGCCTCCGGGACCTACACCGTGCAGGTGTACCAGGTGCGTGCGGCAGCCCGGCGCGGTGCGCAGGCGGCCTATGCCATCACCTTCGCGATTCATTGACATTGATCCCTGCCATGCAGGCCGGCATGGCGGCAGTGGCAAAGTCAGCAACCGCCGCTCTGCGGCGCGTGCTGACTGAAACGAGCTGGCGCGAATTTGCGCAAGACGCGTAATCCGCCGAACCAACTGCAACGAATCAGCGGCGCAGCCAGCGCTCATTGGCAGCGGCAGGCGCCGCCAACAGCTGGCGCGCCTGTTCGTCCTTGAGCAGTTGTGCACGCAGGAACGCCGTGCCCAGCTCGCGGGCGCGTTCGAACAACAGCTCAGGTTCTCCGCCAATCAGGTTGTGGTCGCCCCCGGCAAGTACCACGCCGGTCTTGTCTCCAGCAGGCGCCGTCTCGACGGGATAGAGGTGATCGACTGGGTCGCTGACGAAACCCGGCACCAGATCCTTGTCACCGGTGACCAGCAGCAAAGGCACCGCCAGCGAGGCATATGACTGCTCGTTGATCAGCCCCGGAATCCGGCCTGGCGACGAAAAGCCCAGCACAGCCACCACTGACGGATCGCGCAACGGCCCCAGTCCGTTCAATGCACCACCAAGCGTCGCCGAGATCAGCGTCCCCAGACTATGACCAGCTGCAGCAACCGGCATCCCGGGCCAATGCTTCGCCGCGTAGCTGCTGACAGCGCGCATGTCGACGAAGCGCTCGGTCAAGCCTTGTTGCAGCGAGAACTGCTCACGCTGCGGATACTTCATCGAGTCCACGTGCAGCGGTGCCAACACCACGAATCCGGCATCCGCCCAGGACTGCAGCAGGCGCTCGTAGCGCTCCGGCCAGGCACCGTGCCCGGAGGAAAACAGCACCACGCCACGCACCTGCGCCGGCTCCCAGATCGCCAGCGTTGTCGAGCGCTCGGCACTGACCTGCAATGGCAGCACCTGGGTTGGAGCCGCCAGCGCGGCAGCAGCCGGCCCCAGCAGCAGGAGCACGGCAAGCCCGGCACGTCGCAGAAGAGAAGGAAGTTTCAAGACATTGCCCCGGATCTGGATGATGGGACCAATGTCGATTTTGACGGCTTCCGGAATCAGTGCCGGAAGTCAGTTTTTTTCCTGCCGTTGGTCAGCTCAGGCGGCCAGCGAACGCGCCTTCAGCTCACCCACCTCATGGGCGGTGCCAAACCGCCCTTTCTCATCACGCACCACCTGCGCCATCGCGCATTGCGGGTCGTGGGTGAAGAACAGATGCACGTTGCGCGCCAGTTTGTCCTCCAGAAATGCCCGCTTCTCGTCGATCAGCAGTTCGGCATTGCGGTCGTAACCCATGGTGATCGGCACATGCACCCAGGAACGGCCAGGAATCAGATCGGCACAGAACACCACGCCACCACGCGACTGCCCGTTGACCCGCTCGGGGCCGACGATCTCGGCCAGCATCAAGCCTGGCGTATGGCCATCACTGAAGCTGAAACGTACCGACTCGCCGAGTACTTTCGAATAGGCACCACTGACGATCTCAAGGCGGCCACTGGCCTCCAGCAAACCGGTCAACTCGGGAATGAAGCTGGCCCTGTCACGCGGGTGTGGATGCTTGGCGCGCTCCCAGTGCTCGGCACCAATCACGAAGGTCGCATTGGGGAACAACAGCTCCGGCTCGCGACCTTCCGACCACGGCGCCAGCAAGCCCCCTGCATGATCGAAATGCAGATGACTCAGCACCACCACATCGATGTCTTCGTGCTCGAAGCCTGCTTCACGCAGCGAATCCATCAGCACATGCCGCGGCTCCTGCACGCCATAGCGTTCGCGCAGCTTGGGCTCGAAGAAGGCACCGATGCCGGTTTCGAACAACACCGTCTTGCCACCCAGCGGGCTGGCCAACAATGCCCGGCATGCCAGCTCGATGCGATTGGCATCGTCGGCCTCCGCCCAGCGCTCCCACAACGCCTTCGGCGCGTTGCCGAACATCGCGCCGCCATCGAGTTTTTGCGAGTTACCGCGAATCGACCAAAGTTTCATATGAAAAATTCTACCCGCTGCGCGTTAAATATTCGCAAGGATCCGGTGGCGGATAATTGACGGGCAACGGCACTGGCGGGGACGTCGTGCTGTGTGCACCTATCGGAAGGATGATTACTGATGGGGCCTGGCTTTGGATCGGCTTTTGCTCATCTGCCGTCATTCCCGCGCAGGCGGGAATCGCTCTAGCTCTAGTTCTCGCCACTGCCTCCGCGATGCAGTAAACCGAGAGCAGGGAATGGAGCAAAGAACGTAAGGCAAAAAGCCGGAGCGATTCCCGCCTGCGCGGGAATGACGGCATAGATCAAAAGCCAAACAAAAACCCCGCCGAAGCGAGGTCTCCTGTTTACCTCAGTCAGCCTTTCCCAGCTTGCGAACCTCGGCACTGCCAACCGGGTTACGCGGATCACTGCCGCCGCTGAGTACATTGCTGCGCCGATCCCACTCCACCGTCTGCAGGTTGCCCCAGACATGGCTGGAGCCACGGCCGCCTTCGGCGGAGTCGCCCGGCAGTTCCACCTTGTGGCCCATCGCCTGCAATTGCTTGGCAACCTCCGGCGAGAACGCGCCGGTTTCCGCCGAAATCTCATCCGGCAACCACTGGTGGTGGTAGCGCGGCAAGGCGGCTACCTGCTGTGCATCCAGGCCGGCGTCGTAGCCGAGGATGCCGAGCAGGACCATGGTGATGATGCGGCTGCCACCGGGCGTACCAATCACCACGACCTTGTCGTCGTTCTCCATGAAGGTCGGCGTCATCGAGCTGAGCATGCGCTTGCCCTTGGCCGGCGCATTGGCCGCATAGCCCATCACACCGAAGGCATTGGGCGTACCCGGCTTCAACGCGAAGTCGTCCATCTCGTTGTTCAACAGCACGCCGGTGCCGGCCGGGATCAGACCCGACCCGTACAGCAGGTTCACCGTCTGGGTGCCGCCAACGCGGTTGCCTTCGCTGTCGATGATCGAGAAATGCGTGGTCTCGTCATCTTCCAGTGGCGTCGGGTTGCCCGACAGCAGGTCGCTGGGCGTGGCCTTTTCCGGATGGATGGTTGCACGCAGGCCCTGCGCGTAGTCGCGGCTGGTCAGCACCTTCTGCGGGATGTCGACAAAGTCGGGATCGCCGAGGAAGAAGGTGCGGTCGCGATAGGCACGACGCATCGCTTCCACCACCAGGTGCGTGCTGTGCGCCTGGTCCAACTTGCTCAGGTCCCAGGGTTCCAGGATCTGCAGCATCGAGGCCAGTGCGATGCCACCGGAAGACGGCGGCGAGGCAGTGGTGATCTTCCAGCCGTGGTAGTTGAACACGATCGGCTCACGGGTCTTGACCGTGTAGCCGGCCAGTTCCTCGGCAGTCCAGCGGCCGCCGGCCTGCTTCACGCCGGCCAGCAGCTTGCGCCCGGTCTCGCCGCGGTAGAAGCCATCAAAGCCGTTGGCGGCCAGCAGCTGCAGCGTGTGCGCCAGCTCCGGCTGCTTGAAGATATCGCCCTCTGCGATCGGCTTGCCGTTGCGCAGGTAGACCTCGCGGGTGCCCGGGTAACGGTCCATCACTTCACGGCGGCTGGTATAGCCACGGGCCATGCGTGCGTACACCGGGAAGCCATCGGTGGCGACGCGGATTGCCGGTGCCAGCGAATCGCCCAGCGGCAACTTGCCATGCTCGCGCGCCAGCTTCACCAGCGCCGCCGGCAAACCCGGAATGCCGGCCGACCACGGGCCATTGACCGAGCGGTCACGGTCCAGGTTGCCGTTCTTGTCCAGGAACTGCTCCGGCGTTGCGGACTCGGGCGAGGTCTCGCGCGCATCCAGCATCAGGTCCTTGCCGGTCTTGGCATCGTGCAGCAGGAAGAACCCGCCGCCACCCAGACCCGAGCTGATTGGTTCAACCACGGCCAGCGTGGAAGACACGGCCACCGCTGCATCGAACGCATTGCCGCCCTGGGCAAGGATTTCCATACCGGCTTGGGTTGCCAGCGAATGGCCGCTGGCAATCGCAGCGCCATCAGGGTGTGCGGCGCGCGCCGGCGCGGTGTCGGCTGCCCACGCGGCTGGCGACAGCACCAGTGCGAACAGCAGCAGGGAACGGGCAACGAGTTTCATGCCGTTGGATTCTCCGATTGGTAAAACTCAGGGTGATCGCGCTGCAGGCCGGCCAGTTTGGCCAGCAGCTGATCTTCGGTTTCGACGATATCCGGGTCCGGGTCAATGCATTCGACCGGGCACACCACCACGCATTGCGGTTCATCGAAATGACCGACACATTCGGTACAACGGGCCGGATCGATCACATAGATCGTCTCGCCCATTGCGATGGCCTGGTTGGGACAGGCTGGCTCACAGACGTCGCAATTGACGCAGAGCTCATTGATTTTCAAAGACATTGTTGCGGTGTTCCCGTCGGAGCGGGGCTTGCAACCGGCGCCTGCCGGTTCATCGGTCCTGCTGTTCATGGACTGCCAAGGGCAGTGCCGACAGCAAGCTTACCGGATACTGGTTTTGCCGGGGCCCAAGCTGCTGCTTCCACAGCGTTCTGCGAGTGCGGATGGTGGTCCTGGCAGGCGGGTTTTGGCTGGATCTGGGCTGCGCTGGCTTGGATCACCGCCAGACTGGAACTGGCCTACCGCCGGGGGGTCTGGAGCAGCGGCAAGACGCAAGAGCGATCCCCGCAAAGGCGGGGCAGACTGGCAAGTGCGGGGCCGCTACGCGACCCCGCGCCAGCTGGAACAGAAGCCAGAACCAGGGTAGAAGCTAAAGCAACGGCCAGAGCGATCCCCGCCTTCGCGGGGATGACGCACTGGCAAAGGCGGAGCCGCTACGCGGCCCCGCGCCAGCTGGAGCAAAAGCCAGAACCAGGGCAGAAGCTAAAGCAACAGCCAGAGCGATCCCCGCCTTCGCGGGGATGACGCACTGGCAAAGGCGGAGCCGCTACGCGGCCCCGCGCCAATGCGTCACTTGGCTTCGACGAAGACGTAGTCGGCGCCGGTCGGCTTGACGATGGTCTGCACACGGGCGTTGTCAGCGGCATCGCCGATGAACACCACGCGCACACCCTTCATCGAATCAGCCTGCACGTCCTTGAAACTGGCTTCGATCAGGTCAGCCATCTTGGCCGACGCCGACGAACCGAAAGCCAGCATGTTGCCCGGCTGGACGCCGCGACCGACGGCACCGGTGGCGCTCTCAGCCTGACGGTCGTACTTGGCAGCGAACTCCGGATCCGATTCCGGCGGCAGGTAGTACAGGAACGGGCTGGCGGTGATGTTGCCCATGTTCTGCACGGCGACCGCCTGCAGGTACTTCTTCCAACCCGCGTCGTCATCCTTGGCCGGGGCGACCAGCGCCTGCTGCGCTTCGACTACCGGTGCTTCTTCTTTCTTGCAGGCCGTTACAGCCAGCACCATCGAGGCGGCAAGCAGCACGCGCATCGTGTTCTTCATGATCGTTCTCCCGTTGAAAAGTGGTGTTACCAGAAAAATTTACTGCCCACGCGCTTCGCGGGCCTTGCGCAACGCTTCAAGCACAGTGGCCGGCACGAAACCGGAGACATCCCCGCCCAACCGGGCGATTTCACGCACCAGCGAGGAGGAAATGAAGCTGTGCTGCTCGGAGGGGGTCAGAAACAAGGTCTCCACCTCCGGAATCAGATGCCGGTTCATGCTCGCCATCTGGAATTCGTATTCAAAATCGGACACCGCGCGCAGGCCGCGCAGCAGCACCCCGCCGTGCACGGAGCGCACGAAATGGGCCAGCAAGGTGTCGAAACCGACCACTTCCACGTTGTCGTGGTGTTGCAGTGCTTCCACCGCCAATGCCACCCGCAGCTGCAGCGGCAGCGTCGGGCCCTTGGATGGGCTCTGCGCCACGCCGACCACCACCTTCTCGAACAAGGGCGCGGCACGGTTCACCAGGTCGATGTGACCATTGGTGATCGGGTCGAAAGTACCCGGGTATACGGCGATGCGGCGATTGGCTGAGGTCATGCGGGTTCGGTCGCGTTCATGTCGCCGCGAAGTGTAGCAGCGGCCCGGCGGTAGAGGGCATAGGCCACCTCACGGGTACTGCCTTCGCGACGCAGTTGCCATTCCGCCGGCAGCTGCAGCGCCGCGCCTACCGGCGCTTCCACGTACAGCCAGGCATCGTCAGCCAGGTGCCGGGGAAGACGTTCGATCACCTGTTCCCACAAACCGGCGGCGAAAGGAGGGTCCAGAAACACGACGTCGGCCCGTGCGGGCGGCGCACTGCCCAGCCATTGCAGGGCATCGCCGGCAATCACCTCAACCTGGGCCCCTGCCCCCAGCCTTCCGACCACGCCGCGCAGTGCCGCCACCAGCTGCGGATCGCGCTCCACCAGCTGTGCGAACGCCGCACCGCGCGATACCGCCTCCAGGCCCAGCGCGCCGCTGCCGGCAAACAGGTCCAACACGCGCGCGCCCGGCAGTTTGGGCAGCAGCCAGTTGAACAGGGTTTCGCGGACCCGGTCGCTGGTCGGCCTCAGGCCCGGCAATTCAGGAACCTGCAAACGGGTATTGCGCCAACGTCCACCGACGATACGCACCTGCCCGCTGGCAGCAGCAGGCGCTTTCCCACGAACCGGACTCATCCGCCCCGCACCGGCAAAGCCAATGGCAAAACGTGGCAAATCAAATACATCGGCGGTCTACATCCAACAGATCCAAGTGCTGCAGATGATAGACCAGCACCTGCCCCGGCTGCGCCCACCTTGAAATCGGCCCATTCACCCTTACCCAAGCTGCAGTCGCCGCGCAGCTGCGCGCCCCATAGCAACGGAGCACCCCGACCGATGAGCAACCCGAATCACAAGGAAACCCGCGGTTTCCAGACCGAGGTGAAGCAGCTGCTGCACCTGATGATCCATTCGCTGTACTCGAACAAGGAAATCTTCCTGCGCGAGCTGGTGTCCAATGCCGCCGACGCCGCCGACAAGCTGCGCTTCGAAGCGTTGACCCAGCCCGAGCTGCTCGAAGGCGGCGCGCCACTGCGCATCCGCATCGAGGCCGACCCGGCCGCGCGCACCCTGACCATCGACGACAACGGCATCGGCCTGAGCCGCGATGAAGCCATCGCCCACCTCGGCACCATCGCCAAGTCCGGCACCGCAGAGTTCCTGAAGAACCTGTCCGGCGACCAGAAGAAGGACTCCAACCTGATCGGCCAGTTCGGCGTGGGCTTCTATTCGGCCTTCATCGTTGCCGACCAGGTTGATGTGTACAGCCGCCGCGCCGGCCTGCCGGCCAGCGAAGGCGTGCATTGGTCGTCCAAGGGCGAAGGCGAATTCGAGGTCGAGACCATCGACAAGCCCGAGCGCGGCACCCGCATCGTGCTGCACCTGAAGGAAGGCGAAGACAGCTATACCGACGGCTGGCAGCTGCGCAGCCTGATCAAGAAGTACTCCGACCACATCGGCCTGCCCATCGAGCTGCAGAAAGAACATCACGGCGAGGAAGCCGACAAGCCGGCCACGCCGGAGTGGGAAACCGTCAACCGCGCCAATGCGCTGTGGACCCGCGCCAAGTCCGAGGTCAAGGACGAGGAATACAAGGAGTTCTACAAGCACATCGCGCACGATCCGACCGATCCTCTGGCCTGGACCCACAACAAGGTCGAAGGCAAGCTGGAGTACACCTCGCTGTTGTACACGCCGGGCCGCGCGCCGTTCGACCTGTACCACCGCGACGCACCCAAGGGCCTGAAGCTCTATGTGCAGCGCGTCTTCATCATGGACCAGGCCGAGCAGTTCCTGCCGCTGTACCTGCGTTTCATCAAGGGCGTGGTCGATTCCAACGACCTGCCGTTGAACGTGTCGCGTGAAATCCTGCAGTCCGGCCCGGTGATCGACTCGATGAAGTCGGCGCTGACCAAGCGTTCGCTGGACATGCTGGAGAAGCTGGCCAAGGACAAGCCGGAGGACTATGCCGGCTTCTGGAAGAACTTCGGCCAGGTGCTGAAGGAAGGCCCGGCCGAGGATTACGGCAACCGCGAGAAGGTCGCCGGCCTGCTGCGCTTCGCCTCCACCCATGACGACAGCGGCGAGCAGAGTGTCGCCCTGGCCGATTACGTCGGTCGCATGATCGAAGGCCAGGACAAGCTCTATTACCTGACCGGCGAGAGCTACCAGCAGGTCAAGGACAGCCCGCACCTGGAGGTGTTCCGCAAGAAGGGCATCGAAGTGCTGCTGATGACCGACCGCATCGATGAGTGGCTGATGAGCTACCTCAACGAGTTCGACGGCAAGTCCTTTGTCGATATCGCCCGTGGCGACCTGGACCTGGGCAAGCTGGAGACCGAAGAGGACAAGAAGGCACAGGAAGAAGTCGCCAAGACCAAGGAAGGCCTGGCCGCGCGCCTGAAGACCGTGCTGGGCGAGGAAGTCGCCGAAGTGCGCGTCTCGCACCGCCTGACCGACTCGCCGGCCATCCTCGCCATCGGCGAACAGGACCTGGGCCTGCAGATGCGCCAGATCCTCGAAGCCAGCGGCCAGAAGGTACCCGACAGCAAGCCGGTGTTCGAGTTCAACCCGGCGCACCCGCTGATCGAGAAGCTGGATGCCGAGCCGGACATGGACCGCTTCAACGACCTGGCCCATGTGCTGTTCGACCAGGCCGCATTGGCCGCCGGCGACAGCCTGAAGGATCCGGCCGGCTATGTGCGCCGCTTGAACAAGCTGCTGCTGGAACTGTCAGCCTGATGATCCACCCTCTCCCTTTCGCGCAGCGAAGGGGTGGGTTGGAAAGGGGTGCCCTGTAGTGCCGAGCCATGCTCGGCAGAGGCCTTCCCAATAAAGCCCCCAAAAGCTCCCCTCACCCCAACCCCTCTCCCGTAAACGGGAGAGGGGCTTATAGAGCGAGGAGCCTGTAGTGCCGAGCCATGCTCGGCAGAGGCCTTCCCGGTAAAGCCCCAAAAGCCCCCCTCACCCCAACCCCTCTCCCGCAAGCGGGAGAGGGGCTTGTAGAGCGAGGAGCCTGTAGTGCCGAGCCATGCTCGGCAGAGGCCTTACCGGCAAAGCCCCAAAAGCTCCCCTCACCCCAACCCCTCTCCCGTAAACGGGAGAGGGGCTTATAGAGCGAGGGGCCTGTAGTGCCGAGCCATGCTCGGCAGATGCCTTCCCGGCAAAGCCCCAAGAGCTCCCCTCACCCCAACCCCTCTCCCGCAAGCGGGAGAGGGGCTTGTAGAGCGAGGAGCCTGTAGCGCCGAGCCATGCTCGGCAGTGGCCTTCCAGGTAAAGCCCCAAAAGCCCCCCCCCTCACCCCAACCCCCGCTCCGCGCCCCAGCCCTTGCGCTGGCGCTGGCGCTGGCGCAAGCGCGTTCGATGAGCAGCGAACCAATGGTTCGCAAGCTGCTCCTCTCACCCCACAAGCGGGACAGGAGCTTTGGCGACAGCACTCTCGCCACCGCACCGCCGGCCGCCTGACCGCCAGTGGTAGAATGGACAACTGATTTCAGGCCTTTTTCCTTCATGTTCAGCTTCTTCCGCCGCAAAAAGACCGACGACGCCCAACAGCCCGCAAAGCCGTCCACGCTGAGCGCCGAGGAACTTGCCGCCGCGTTCCCGCAGGCACCGTCGGCACAAGCGCCGCTGCCCGCAGAACCCGCCCAGCCCGAAACCGCACAAACGTCGGTCGAAGCCCCGGTCGCTGCTCATGCGCAGGTAGAGCCAGCAACAGAAGCCGCAGCAGCGCCCGCGCCGCTTGCCGAACAAGTTGTCGTGGTCGAAGCAGCCCCTGTTGCAGCACCAGCCCAGGTCGAAGCACCGGCTGCCGCCGAACCGCCCGCCCCTGCAGCCCTTGAAATCGCTCCGCAGGCGATGGAGCCCGTTGCCGCCCCTGCTCCTGTCGTTGCTGCTCCTGTTGTTCCAGTTGCAGCACCGGCTCCGGCCGCTGCCGAAGTCATCGTCCCCAGCTCCCCCGATTCAGACGCAGCACTGATTCCCCTCGACGCAGCTCCCGCAGCGCCGGCCGGCAAGCTCGGCTGGCGCGATCGCCTGCGTAACAGCAGCTTCGCGCGCAGCTTCGGCGGCCTGTTCTCGCGCAATCCCAAGCTCGACGACGACCTGCTCGATGAAATTGAAACCGCCCTGATAACCGCCGACGTCGGCATGCCGGCAACCACGGCGCTGGTCGAAGATCTGCGCAAGCGCATGAAGTCGCGCGAGTTCGCCGATGCCAACGCACTGCTGGCCGCGCTGCGCGCCGACCTGATCGCAATGCTGCAGCCGGTCGCCAAGCCGCTGGTCATCGACACCAATGCCAAGCCATTCGTGATCCTCACCGTCGGCGTCAACGGCGTCGGCAAGACCACCACCATCGGCAAGCTGGCCAAGCGCTTCAAGGATCAGGGCCATAGCCTGATGCTGGCCGCTGGCGATACCTTCCGTGCCGCCGCGGTTGCCCAGCTGCAGATCTGGGGCGAGCGCAATGGCGTTGCCGTCGTCGCACAGGGTCAGAACGCCGATGCCGCTTCGGTCGCGTTCGATGCACTGCAGGCCGGCAAGGCACGCGGCACCAGCGTGCTGATCGCCGACACCGCCGGTCGCCTGCACACCCAGACCGGCCTGATGAACGAGCTGAGCAAGATCCGTCGCGTGCTGGGCAAGATCGACGACACCGCACCGCACGAAGTGCTGATGGTGATCGACGGCACCACCGGTCAGAACGCGCTGTCGCAGCTGCGCCAGTTCCATGCTGCTGCTGGTGTCACCGGCCTGGTCGTGACCAAGCTGGACGGTACCGCCAAGGGCGGCGTGGTGTTCGCGCTGGCGCGCGAGTTTGGCATTCCGATCCGTTTCGCCGGCATCGGCGAGCGCCCGGAAGACCTGCGCGTATTCGATGCAGAAGCCTTCGTCGACGCGCTGCTGCCGCAGGCCTTGGGCAGCAACTGATCTGCTAACCCCTCTCCCGTTTACGGGAGAGGGGTTGGGGTGAGGGGAAGCTCTACGAGCGGAATCAAAAGCTCCCCTCATCCGCCCCTTCGGGGCACCTTCTCCCGCCCGCGGGAGAAGGGACTCGATGCAATCGCCAGCCATCGCCTGCGAGCCAATGCCCAACTTCCCCAGCCAACTCCTCACCTGGTTTGACCAGCACGGCCGCCACGATCTGCCCTGGCAGCATCCGCGTTCGCCGTATCGGGTTTGGCTATCGGAAATCATGCTGCAGCAGACCCAGGTC
Source organism: Stenotrophomonas sp. STEN029 (assembly GCF_056760015.1). NCBI lineage: Bacteria > Pseudomonadati > Pseudomonadota > Gammaproteobacteria > Lysobacterales > Lysobacteraceae > Stenotrophomonas > Stenotrophomonas sp. STEN029. The sequence continues at coordinate 74,184 of NZ_JBRREC010000006.1, forward strand.
GCCACTGCAACACCCTATTTCCAACGCTTCGTGCAGTCGTTCCCAACGCTGCGCGATCTGGCAGCAACCGACAACGACACCTTGATGGCGCACTGGGCCGGCCTGGGCTATTACGCACGCGCCCGCAACCTGCATGCCGCAGCCAGGCAATGCGTCGAACTGCATGGCGGTGAACTGCCGCGTGATTTCGATGCCCTGCTCGCCCTGCCCGGCATCGGCCGCAGCACCGCCGGCGCCATCCTCAGCCAGGCATGGAACGACCCGTTCGCGATCCTCGATGGCAACGTCAAGCGCGTCTTGACCCGCTACCACGGCATCACCGGTTTCCCCGGCCTGCCTGCCATCGAGAAACAACTGTGGGCACAAGCTGAGGCACACGTCGCGCAGGTGCCGGTCGGGCGCATGGCCGACTACACCCAGGCGCAGATGGATTTCGGCGCGACCCTGTGCACACGCGCCAAGCCGGCCTGCATCCTCTGCCCGCTGCAGCGCAGTTGTACCGCATATGCACGCGGCCTGGTCGATTCACTCCCCACGCCGAAGCCCAGCAAAGTGCTGCCGGAGCGCGAAGCCAGCGCCCTGTTGCTGGAAGACAGCGACGGCCGCATCCTGCTGCTCAAGCGCCCGCCAACCGGCATCTGGGCCTCACTGTGGACGCTGCCGCAGGCCGACACTGACAGCGCGCTGCGCGAGTGGTTCGCCGCCAGCATCAAAGGCAACTACGACAACGCCAACGAGCTGCCGCTGATCGTGCATACCTTCAGCCATTACCGCCTGCATCTGCAGCCACTGCACCTGCGCAAGGTCGCACTCAAATCCAAGGTCGGTGACAATGCTGATCTACGTTGGGTAGCGCGTGACGAGCTCGTCGCAATCGGCCTGCCCGCGCCCATCCGCAAACTGCTGGAACGTCATCCGGCGCACTGATTCGACAGGACTACACCATGCCCCGCTCCGTCTTCTGCCAATACGAACAACGCGAAACCGAGGGACTGGATTTCGTGCCTTATCCCGGCGAACTGGGGCAGCGCATCTTCGCCAACATCGGCAAGCAGGCGTGGGCGGCATGGCTGGCGCACCAGACCATGCTGATCAACGAGAACCGGCTGTCACCGCGCGACCCCAAGCACCGCGCCTTCCTCGAGGAAGAGCTGGTGAAGTACCTGTTCTCCGGCGGCGCGGAAAAGCCGGCCGGCTACGTTGCGCCGGAAGCGGAATAAAACCGGACCCTGTAGCGCCGAGCCATGCTCGGCTGGGGCCTTACCGGCGACGGCTGGTCCGCGCATGAAGGCCCCTGCCGAGCATGGCTCGGCACTACAGATGGCATCTCACTCCGTGTCCGTGCCCTGATCTGCAGCGCGCTCGGAGATCTTGGCCTCACGCAGCTCTTTCTCGGATGCGCGCAGGCTCTTCACGTCCAGTGGCTGGATGCTCTCGATCCGGCACGGCACACGTGCCATCGGGCCGCCACCATGCACGATCACGCGGTCAAAACGCGCCGACACCTGCCCCATCATGTTGGTGATGCTGATCGCCGGGGCGAATGACAGATCCATGCACGGCCCGCTGAGATTCAGCAGCCAGGCTTCGTTGGGCTTGGTCCATACCGCCAATGCACTGTCGCCCAGCTCGGTCCAGCCATTGAGCGAACCGAAGTATCTGAAGTTCTTCACCGGCTCACCAGCGTGGGCGCGGTAGAGATCAAGCCGCTCGGCACTGGTCAGCTTTCCCGTCGTTGCACAGCCACCAAGAACGGCGGCCAACAGCATCGCAACAAGCATTTTCTTCATGACAGCAATCCTCATTGAAGGAAACAACCCGACCCCATGAAGCAGCTAGTACTTACCCAAGCATGCTAGCCCCATGGCGGCCACGGGACCAACACCTCCCTTTCGCGACTCAAACCCCGCTACTGGCCAACTCGTGCAGCCGGCCCTGGCGCAGCTCCAGCACGCGATCCAGCTTGCGCGCCAGACTGCGATCATGGGTGACCAGAACCAAACTGGTGCGGTGGACCCGATTCAACTCCAGCATCAGGTCGAACACGGTACCGGCAGTCTTGTCGTCCAGGTTGCCAGTGGGCTCATCACCCAACACGCAGCCCGGCTGGTTGACCAGGGCGCGGGCAACCGCGGTGCGTTGGCGTTCGCCGCCCGACAGCTCGCCCGGCTTGTGATCCAGCCGATGGCCAAGCCCAACCGATTCCAGCAAGGCCTTGGCGCGGGCGCTGGCGCCGGCCGGGTCACTGCCGCCCAGCATCACCGGGATCATCACATTCTCCAGCGCGGTGAATTCCGGTAGCAGGTGATGGAACTGATAGACGAAGCCTAGAGAGCTGTTGCGCAGCTTGCCGCGTGCGGCATCGGACAGGGCCGACATGCGCTGACCGGCGACATAGACCTCACCGGCGGTCGGAATATCCAAGCCGCCCAGCAGGTGCAGCAAAGTGCTCTTGCCTGCGCCGGAGGCACCGACGATGGCCACGGTCTCGCCGGCGGCAACGTTCAAGTCCAGGCCGTCGAATACCGGTGTGTGCATCTTGCCTTCGGCATAGGTCTTGCCCAGACCCTCGGCGCGGATTACCGATTCCATCAATGCGTTCTCATTCATAGCGCAGCGCCTCGGCCGGCTGGGTGCGGGCTGCGCGCCACGCCGGGTAGATGGTTGCGGCAAAGCTCATCAGCAGCGCCACCACGGTGATCACGACGATATCGCCGGTCTGCATGTCGGTCGGCAGGCCGGTGATGTAGTACACATCCTCCGGCAGCAGCTTGATGTTGAACACGGTCTCGATCAGGCCGAGGATGCGTTCCAGGTTGAGGGTCAAGGTGATGCCGCTGATCACGCCGACAATGGTGCCGAACACGCCGATCAGCGTGCCCTGCACCATGAACACCTGCATGACGCCACCGGGCGTAAGGCCAAGCGTGCGCAGGATGGCGATATCGGCCTGCTTGTCGGTAACGAGCATCACCTGCGACGACACGAGGTTGAAGGCACCCATTGCCACGATCAGCGAGAGCAGGATGCCCATCACCGTCTTTTCCATACGCAACGAGTGGTAGAGATTGGCGTTCTCCTGGGTCCAATCGCTCACCCGGTAATAGCCGTTGAGGTTGACTGCCAGATCGCGGGCCACGGTATAGGCCTGGTCCATGTCGTGCATCTTCAGGCGCACGCCGGTGACGCCGTCCATGCGCAGCACGCGCTCCATGTCCTGCATGTTGGTGAAGGCGACGCCGCGGTCGACTTCATTGGAGCCAGCCTCGAAGATGCCGCTGACCTTGAAGCGCTTGACCCGCGGCATGGCGCCCATCGGCGTGCCCTGCACTTCGGCCAGCGTGGCCACGACGCTGTCGCCGACATCCACGCCCAACCAGATCGCCAGCTCCTTGCCGACCACCATGTTGAATTCGCCGGGCTGCAGGCTGTCCAGCTTGCCCTTGGTCATCTTCTCGGCCAGCACCGAGACCTTGGATTCCTGCGCCGGGTCAACGCCCTGGATGATCGCGCCCTGCACCCGCAGGCCGCTCAACATGCCCTGGATCTCGATATACGGCGCGGCACCGGCCACGCGCGGATCCTTGGTCGCCACGTCGATGGCGTGCTGCCAATTGGCCATCGGCTCGCCATCGGCACTGACCGTGGCGTGGGCCGACATCTGCAGCAGGCGGTCGCGGATTTCCTTCTGGAAGCCGCTCATCACCGCCAAGGTGGTGATCAGCACCATCACCCCGAGCGCAATGCCGAGGATGGAAGCCATGGAGATGAAGGAAATGAAGCCATTGCGGCGCTTGGCGCGCAGATAGCGCAAACCGATTGCGACAGGTAAGGGTTTGAACATGCGTGTCTGCCCGTGAACTGGTCGCTATGGTGCCATTCCCGGCGGCTGGCGGGAAACGCCATGCGCCTTTACGGCCAGTCGCAGTTCACGTCGTAGCGCGCGCGGCAGGGTATCGGGCCAGAACAGCGCCTGCTGGCGCTGTTTTCCAAGCCGCCAGCGCAGCACCAGCAGCGGTCCGCGCTCGAGCAGTTCGACCTGCCCAACAGGCACTCCATCAACGCTCGGCGACCCCGGCGGTGGCGGTATCAGCAGGCCCCAGCATGGCCTTCGCCACTCAGCCCGCGCCTGCAGCAGCCCACAGCCAAGCACGCACACGGCGAACGGCCAGGCATGGCCCGGCCCCAATCTACAGTTCAGTATCGAAATGGCGGCCAGTACCGCCAGGCCAAGGATCGCGCAGATCAGCCAGCGTGACGGACGCCACTCACACCGGAAGGGCGCGGATATAGGCGATGAGCTGCGCCTGCGACGCATCCGGACAGACCTCGTAGCCCATGGACCAGCGCCACAACTTATCGTCTTCGGTGTCCAGCAACTGCAGGAAAACCTCGCGCTCGGCCGCAGGTGCTTCCAGCCAACGGCGGTCCAGATAACGGCCAAACAGCTGATCCAGCTCGCGCATGCCGCGCCGGCAGCGCCAGCGCAGCTTCTTCAACAGGATTTCGTCTTCGGTCTGCATGGCTTCGGGTACCTCGGATACCAGAGCCCCTCTCCCGCCGGGAGAGGGGTTGGGGTGAGGGTTGGAGCGAAGCTCCCGCGAAATCGAGGGCAGCAGGCTTCACCCGTACCCTCATCCGCCCCTGCGGGGCACCTTCTCCCGAAGGGAGAAGGCAGAACACATCAAGCGCGGCGCGCCATCATCAGCTTCTTGATCTCGGCAATTGCCAGTGCCGGGTTCAAGCCCTTGGGGCAGGTGCGTGCGCAGTTCATGATGGTGTGGCAGCGGTACAGCTTGAACGGATCTTCCAGATCGTCCAGGCGTGCGCCGGTGTCTTCATCGCGCGAGTCGATGATCCAGCGGTAGGCCTGCAGCAGGATCGCCGGGCCCAGGTAACGCTCGCCGTTCCACCAGTAGCTCGGGCAGCTGGTCGAGCAGCACGCGCACAGGATGCACTCGTACAGGCCGTCCAGCTTCTTGCGGTCGTCCGGCGACTGCAGGCGTTCGCGGTCTGCCGGAGCCGGGGTCTGGGTGCGGATCCACGGCTTGATCGAGGCGTACTGCGCATAGAAGTGGGTCAGGTCCGGAACCAGATCCTTGACCACGTCCATGTGCGGCAGCGGGTAGATCGGCACTTCGGCCTTGCCGCAGTCGGCAATGGCGCGGGTGCAGGCCAGGGTGTTGGTGCCGTCGATGTTCATCGCGCACGAACCGCAGATACCCTCGCGGCAGGAGCGACGGAAGGTCAGGGTCGGATCAATCTCGTTCTTGATCTTGATCAGCGCGTCCAGAACCATCGGGCCGCACGCATCGAGATCGATCTCGTAGGTGTCGGTACGCGGGTTCTGGTCGCCATCGGGGCTCCAGCGGTAGATCTTGAAGGTACGCGTGTTCTTCGCGCCGCCCTTGGCGGGGAAGTGCTTGCCCTTGGTCAACCGGGAGTTCTTCGGGAGTGCAAATTCAGCCATGTTCGTAAGTTCCCCGGATCAGTAGACGCGCGGCTTCGGCGGCACCACGGACACGTCATCGCTGAGCGTGTACATGTGCACCGGGCGGTAATCGAAGCTGCACTTGCCCTTTTCGTCGACAGTGACCAGCGTGTGCTTCTGCCAGTTTACGTCGTCGCGGTCCGGGTAATCCTCGTGCGCGTGGGCGCCACGGCTTTCCTTGCGCTGCTCGGCCGAGTTGATGGTCGCCACTGCATTGAGCAGCAGGTTGTTCAGCTCGTAGGTCTCGATCAGGTCCGAGTTCCAGACCAGCGAACGGTCGGAAACCTTGACGTCCTGGAACGAATCGAACACCTGCGCCATCTTCTGGCAGCCTTCTTCCAGCGTCTTGCTGGTGCGGAACACGGCAGCATCGTTCTGCATGGTGCGCTGCATGTTGTCGCGGATGACCGAGGTCGGCGTATCGCCATTGGCGTGACGCAGCTTGTCGAGCAGGCCCAGGGCCTTGTCGCAGGCATCGGACGGCAGGGTCTTGTGTGGCGCACCCGGCTTGATCGTCTCGGCGCAGCGGTTGGCCACGGCGCGGCCGAACACCACCAGGTCGAGCAGCGAGTTGGAGCCCAGACGGTTTGCACCGTGCACGGACACGCAGGCCGCTTCGCCGATGGCGTACAGGCCCGGCACCACTGCATCGGGGTTGTCGCCGACCTTGCGCACCACTTCACCGTGGTAGTTGGTCGGGATGCCGCCCATGTTGTAGTGCACGGTCGGGATGACCGGGATCGGCTGCTTGTGCACGTCCACGCCCGCGAAGATGCGCGCGCTTTCGGCAATACCCGGCAGCTTGTCGTCGATCACGCCCGGGCCGAGGTGGGTCAGGTCGAGCAGGATGTGATCCTTGTGCTCGCCAACGCCGCGGCCTTCGCGGATTTCGATGGTCATCGAACGCGACACCACGTCACGCGATGCCAGATCCTTGTAGTGCGGTGCGTAGCGCTCCATGAAGCGTTCGCCACTGCTGTTGCGCAGGATACCGCCCTCGCCTCGCACACCTTCGGTGATCAGGCAGCCGGCACCGTAGATACCGGTCGGGTGGAACTGCACGAACTCCATATCCTGCAGCGGCAGGCCGGCACGGGCCACCAAGCCACCGCCGTCACCGGTACAGGTATGCGCCGAGGTGGCGCTGAAGTAGGCACGGCCGTAACCACCGGTTGCCAGCACCACGCCCTGCGAGCGGAACAGGTGCAGGGTGCCTTCGGCCATGTCCAGGGCGAGCACGCCACGGCAGACGCCTTCGTCGTCGAAGATCAGGTCGAGTGCGAAGTACTCGATCATGAACTGCGCATCGTGCGCCAGCGACTGCTGGTACAGGGTGTGCAGGATGGCGTGGCCGGTACGGTCGGCGGCGGCGCAGGTACGCTGCGCGGACGGGCCTTCACCGTACTTGGTGGTCATGCCACCGAACGGACGCTGGTAGATCTTGCCTTCTTCGGTGCGCGAGAACGGAACGCCGTAGTGCTCCAGCTCGATGATGGCCGGGATGGCCTCACGGCACATGTACTCGATGGCGTCCTGGTCACCCAGCCAATCCGAGCCCTTGATGGTGTCGAAGAAGTGGTAACGCCAGTCATCCTCGCCCATGTTGGCAAGCGCGGCGGAGATACCGCCCTGTGCTGCCACGGTGTGCGAACGGGTCGGGAAGACCTTGGTGATGCAGACAGTCTGCAGGCCCTTCTGGGCCAGGCCAAACGTTGCACGCAGGCCAGCGCCACCGGCGCCGACGACGACCATGTCGACCTTGTGTTCAGTGATGTTGTAAGCGGACATGTATCAGTTCCCAAACGCGATGCGGGCAACCGCAAAGATGCTGACGATGGCGCCGAGCACGGCGACGAACTTGACCGTGGTCTGCAGGGCCAGGGCCATCAGCGAGTTGTGGATGTAGTCCTCGAGGACCACCTGCAGGCCAAGCTGGGCATGCCAGAACATGGCGACCAGGAAGCCACCCAGCAGGATCGCGTTCCACGGCTTGGAAATGGTTTCCACGGCGGTAACGTAATCGGCGCCCATCAGGCTCAGCACCAGGCACAGGAACCAGATGGTCAGTGCAACCAGGGCGGTGGCGGTCAGGCGCTGGTGGACGAAGTGCTCGGTACCGGACTTGGCGCTGCCAAGGCCACGCGCATTCTTCAGCGGGGTGCGGTACTTGCTCATGCGGCAGCTCCCATGCAGACGTAAGCCCAGATCAGCGCGGTCAGCACCAGCGAGGCGATCACCGACATCCAGCTGCTGCGGATGAAGGTAGCCTTGGCGTAGCCGATGGCGAAGTCCTGCACGATATGGCGGATGCCATTGCACAGGTGATAGGCGAAGCACCAGGTCCAACCGAACAGGATCACCTTGCCGTACCAGGCGCTGGCATGGGTGGTGAAGCAGTTCCAGGACTCAGGCCCCATCATCAGGGCGAACAAGCCGCCTGCGATGATCAGGGAACCGACAGTCAGAATGATGCCGGTTACTCGATGCAGGATCGAGGTGGCCATCTGGATCTGCCAGCGATACACCTGCAGGTGCGGAGAAAGGGGGCGGGGTCTGTTCGCCATTCGCTGACTCATATCTCGGCTGGGCGGCTCAATGCCGCGTTGGCTCAACGCTGCTCAGAAATCTATGCAGCGCCCGTTTTTCTCCCAATCGCCATACCGCACCGGATCAAGTCCGCCGCGGCCGCCTATTTCCTGAGGCACCGGCGTAACCTCGGGAAGCGGCTGCTTCTCGGGGCCCAACGGGGCTTCAGCTTCGGGCTCGGGAGTGGGGGTTGTTTGGCCTATCATTGGTGGTCTCGCAACGCACAAATTTTAGTCCTCAGTCACGTGTCTGACAACCTCGCCCCTGCTTTCACCGGTTTCCGCACACTTTCCAAGGCTCAGATCGTGAGTCTTGCGGGAGCCGATGCGGTCGCTTTCGCCCAAGCCCAGTTCGCCAATGACGTGCCCTCGTTGGCCGACGGTCATTGGCAATGGAGCGCCTGGCTGACCGCCAAAGGCCGCGTGCTGTCTATCTTTCAGCTGGTACGGGTAGACGCACAGACCCTGCTGCTGGTCTGCCACGACGGCGGCGCCGAGGCCATGGCCGAACAACTGCGGCGATTCGTGTTCCGCCGCAAGGTCGTCATCAGCCATGCCAGCACGCTGGCAGTGAATGCCGCGCTGGAAGCACCCGTTTCGGCCCATGGCGCGCAATTGGCGCAGCTGGCCGACGGCGTCATCGAACTGGATGTGGGCAGCGCAACGGTGCCGCGAACGCTGCAGATCAGCAACATAGCCGCTGCCAACGACAGCACCCCTGAATTGGCTTGGCGTCAATCCGACCTTCGTTTTGGCCTGCCCCGGCTTGAAGATGCACAGCGTGAGCAATGGACGCCGCAGCAACTGGGGTTGGATCGCCTGAACGCCTACAGCGTCAAGAAGGGCTGCTATCCGGGCCAGGAGATCGTTGCCCGCACCCATTTCCTGGGCAAGGCCAAGCGCTCGCTGGCGCTATTGGAATGCGCATCATTCGCAAACTCTGGTGATGCAGTCCAGCACGGGGACAGCAACATCGGCAGCGTCGCCTGTGTGGCCGGCGCATTGGCGCTTGCAGTGCTGCCACTGGAGTTGCCGGAAGGCCCACTGCAGGTCAATGGCGAGATCGCCAGCATCCAGCCGCTGCTGGAAGGCCTGGCGCGCTGAAGCCCGGTAGTGCCTTGCGCTTCACCTGTAGTGGGGGGGGGGGGGGGGGGGGGGGGGGGGGGGGGGGGGGGGGGGGGGGGGGGGGGGGGGGGGGGGGGGGGGGGGGGGGGGGGGGGGGGGGGGGGGGGGGGG